>CAXRCQ010000230.1:0-8873 GCA_964228845.1 Blastomonas sp. | reverse complement strand
CTGCCGGTGACCATGCTTGGGTCGGCACACCCGGCATGAACGCGATCATCAAGGCGGAAGCCGCGGGTCGCAAGGTCCGCTGGAACTGCCGGATCGAAAGCATCGCGCGCGATGGCGCAGGGTGGCGGTTCGATCATGCCGAGGGCAGCGAGAGCTTTGACATGGGAATCGTCGCGGTCCCGGCCGAACAGGTCGCGCCGCTGATCGCGGAACACGCACCCCAATGGGGCGAACTGGCCGAGGCGACCGTCTCGCAACCGTGCTGGACGGTGATGGCCAGTTTTGCCGGGCGGGTCGATTTCGCGCCCGATTGCCTGCGCGATGGCGGCACGATCGGCTGGGCGGCACGCAACAGCGCCAAGCCGGGGCGGACGGGTCCGGAAAGCTGGGTCATCCAGGGATCGCCAGCCTGGTCGGCGGCGCATCTGGAGGACGAGGCCGAGAGCGTCATCGAAACGCTGCTGGCGGAATTCGCCAACGCGACTGGCGCGGCGCTGCCCGAAGCGCTGGTGCTGCAGGCGCATCGCTGGCGTTACGCGCTGTCGGGCGCGGCAGGCCGGACGATGCTGTGGGATGGTGAAGCGAGGCTGGGGGTTTGCGGCGACTGGCTCGTCGGTCCCCGGATCGAGAGCGCCTGGGCCTCGGGCCGGGCGCTCGCGGCCGTGATGCTGCGCTGATTACGCGATTGCGCCGGGGCCGACGCTCGCGGCGAGAAACAGCGCCGAGCTCAGGATGGCGAGCGCTGCAGCACCGATCTGGCTGGAAAACGGGAGGGTCATTGGGTCGGTTCCGTGTGAGGGTTGCAGTTATCGATCAGACGATGACGCCGGGCAGGACGCTGGCGGCGATGATGACGATCGACGAAATGGCGGCGAGAGCGGAAGCAGCGAGGTTCATGGGAAATATCCTTTGGTGAATTCGGGATCGAGGCAGGCGAGGGTCAGACGATCAGGCCGGGGCCGACGCTGGTAGCGATGAAGATGACCGAGCAGATCGTGGCGAGAGCGGCGGAGAGAATGTTCATGGAAAAGGTCCTTTCGATTTCGGGTTGAACGGGGATCAGCGGATCAGACGATGGTGCCCGGAACGACGCTCGCGGCGAGGAAGACGCTGGAGGTCAGGATGGCGAGAGCAGCAGCAGCGATCTGGCTCTGGATGTTCGAGAAGAGGGTCATGGCATATTCCTTTCGTGCGTTTCTGGTGGGTCCGAACCGTTTGTCCGGAGATGCCAGAAGCTTTGCACGCGGCGTGCCAAACTGAAAAACATAATGTTTTTCAGTGAATTACAGATTTCGTGCTGTGAAATGAAGATGAACGGATGCTGACTATTGGGAAAATTTCCCATTAATCGGGATCAGCCATTCCGCTAGGCCAGCTTTGGATCAGCCTGTTTTGGGAACGATGCCCGTTGCCTCGGCTTCGGCCTGCATCCGGCGGGCGAAAAAGGGCGAGATGGTGAAGCGCGCCAGCACGTCGGAAGCAGGAGCCCCGGCCGGCGCACCCACCAGCTTCTCGAGCGCGCGCCAATCGGTCTGCGCCTCCGTCACCCGGCCATTGGCAGCCAGCGCCAGGGCTCTGGCCAGCAGGAAATTGGGCTGCGTTTCTAGCTCCGCATTCTCTGCGCTCAGCGCCAGTTGCAGCGCCTCTGCCCGTTTGCCGTTGATGACCCGGGTGATGACCAGCGACCCGATCTGATAGCCGCCTGGCTGCTCGTTCATCGCGCTCGCGCGCTCGAGCACGGGCTCCGCTCCGACATAATCCCCGCACGACATCAGGAAGCTGCCTGCCAGACCCAGCGTATCGGGCTCGAGCGGATTGCTCTCGATCGCGCGCCGGGCAAAGGCGATGGCACGCGGGCAATTGCCTCTGGCCCAGGCCGAGCGTGCAACAGCGATCTGCGCCAGCGCCGATGTGCCGTCGTTGCGCAGCGCCGCCTCGGCCAGATCGCGTCCGCGGGGTGTGGCGACCAGCGGGACCTTGCTGCCGTCGCGCGGCCTGGAAAGTTCGAGGAACGACAGTGCCTGCAGGATCAGCGGTTCGTCGGGATACAGCTTGAGCGAGGCCTCCAGGCATTGGTCCACCCCCACCCGATCTGCCGGATCGCGGCTCTGACGGAAGCGGTCATAGGCGATCAGGCAGGGATAGCCCGGTGACATGTCGCCGCCGAGCAGCTTGCGCTGATGCTGCACGATCACCCCGCCCGACCGGGCAATGGTTGAAATGCCCGTACCGATGGCCTGTTCGATATCGGGTGCGGCAACCTGGCTTGCGCCGCCGGGCAGCTCGAAGGACCACAGGGTCGTGCCGGTCGCCATATGGCGCAGCGTCAGGAAGATCGACCCCTGGCCGGAGCCGCCTGCCTTGCCGCCACGCACGACCAGCTGATATTCGCGCGCCAGATCGTCCCGGGCGCCGTCCCGATGCGCCCCGGTGGTGACCGCCAGCGTCTCGAAGCGCTGCAAGTGCATCTCTGCGATCTGCGCAGCCGTGTTGAGATCGTCGCTGCCACTCGCCGGTTCGGTCACGATGCTGACATGCGCCAGTTGCCCGCGCATGTCGCGCCGCACGGCCTGCTCGCTGGCGGATTCGGACCGCAGCAGCAGCCAGGCGACAAGGAGCAGCGCGACGACCGCCGCGACAACCGCGCCCCGGACGATCCACTTGCGGTTCGCGTCCGGACTGCCAGCCGGTTCCGGGTGCGGGTGCGGGTGCGGGACGGGCGCAGCGGCTGGTGGCGCTGCCGGAACATCCGCAGGTGCCGGAACCATGGTCTCGGCCGATCCGGACGCGGCGGCAGCGGCGTCGCGCCGCGCCATGCTGACCAGTTCCACATTATATCGCCCGACCGGAATGACGATCCGGCTGCGCTGCGCCGCCTCCTGCGCGGACAGCCCGGCATAATGCAGCTCGAGCATCTTGCGCAGCCGACCGACCTGCACGCGCGGATAGCTGTCGCTCTGCGGATCGAAACTGTCGTCGCGGCCCAGCCCGTCGACCGCGATCTGATAGGCCTTCAACCGCTCGCCATTGCCCGCGAGCGTCTGCTCGACCAGATATTCGAGCAACCGCCGCAACACGGGTGAGCGAACGAATTCCGGCGACTGCATCACCAGGGCGAGTTCAGACTGCAATGCGCCTCTATCGGGCTGCGCGCTCACCTGGGTAAAATCCCTTCAGGGTTGGCTGTTCGTCGATAGTACGGATGAAGCGACCAGTGCTGTTATCCTGTCCGCATTTGCTTCTCCAACGATATAGACCGAAATGTAACTTTGCAATCGACCGTGACATGAAAATGGCTGTATGTACTGAAAACGCTTGATTTTACGGGTAACATGACCTGCAAGATCGCGTCGGCTTTTTGCTGTCTGGGGCTTGGAAGACCGGCATATCCCCCCTATCGAAGGCGGAACATGCCGCCGCAGACCCCATCCTCAGCCCCCGGAGCACCGACCCCCGCCATGCGCGAGACGCTGGGACGGTTCCTGCCCTATCTATGGCCGGCAGACCGGCCCGATCTGAAGCTGCGAATCTGCGGCGCGATGCTGATGGTACTGCTCGGCAAGGCGGCGGTGCTCTCCATGCCCTTTGCCTACAAGGCCGCAGTCGACCGGATGACGATCGACGGCACGACCATGGCGATGGCGGCGATCATCGCGGTGCTCGCCTATGGCGCGGCGCGGCTGGGATCGGTGTTGTTCGACAATCTGCGCAACGTGGTGTTCGAGCGCGTCGGCCAGGAAGCGACGCGGACGCTCGCCGAGAATGTCTTCGTCCAGCTGCACCGGCTGTCGCTGCGCTTCCATCTCGCGCGGCGCACCGGCGAGGTTACCAAGGTCATCGAGCGCGGCACCAAGAGCATTGACGTGATGCTCTATTTCCTGCTGTTCAACATCGCCCCGACGGTGCTCGAGCTGATCGCGGTCCTCGTCATCTTCTGGATCAATTTCGGCTTTGGGCTGGTGCTGGCGACGGTGGCGATGGTCGCAATCTATATCGTCTTCACCCGCAAGATCACCGACTGGCGCAACCATCTGCGCGAGGCGATGAACACCTTGGACGGCAAGCAGCTCGCCCGCGCGGTCGATTCGCTGCTCAATTACGAGACGGTCAAATATTTCACCGCCGAGGAACGCGAGGCCAGACGCTATGGCGATGCCGCGCGCACCTATGCCAATGCAGCGGTGAAATCCGAAAACTCGCTGGCGCTGCTCAATATCGGCCAGTCGCTGATTACCAACCTGATGATGGCGGGCGCGATGGCCTATACCATCTGGGGCTGGAGCCAGGGCCAGTTCACCGTCGGCGATCTGGTGCTGGTCAACACGCTGCTGATGCAGCTTTTCCGCCCGCTCGATCTGCTCGGCATGGTCTATCGCACGATCCGCCAGGGCCTGGTCGACATGGCAGCGATGTTCACCCTGATCGACACGCCCGCCGAGATCGTCGATGTGCCGAATGCGCCCGCGCTCGATATCCGTCAGCCCTCGGTCGAGTTCCGCAATGTCGATTTCGGTTACGACCCCGACCGGCAGATCCTGCACAAGCTGAGTTTCCGGGTCGAGCCGGGCCAGACGCTGGCGCTGGTCGGCCCCTCGGGCGCGGGCAAGTCGACCATCGCACGGCTGCTGTTCCGCTTCTATGATCCGCAAGGCGGGCAGATCCTGATCGGCGGGCAGGACATTGCGCAGGTGACGCAAGCCTCGCTGCGCGCGGCGCTGGGCATCGTGCCGCAGGATACCGTGCTGTTCAACGACACTATCGGCTATAATATCGGCTATGGCCGCGAGGGTGCGACGCAGGAACAGATCGAGCGCGCGGCGCAAGGCGCGGCGATCGGCCAATTCATCGAATCGCTTCCCAAGGGCTATGACACCGAGGTCGGCGAACGCGGGCTCAAGCTGTCGGGTGGCGAGAAGCAGCGCGTCGCGATCGCGCGCACGCTGCTCAAGAACCCGCCGCTGACGATCTTCGACGAGGCGACCAGCGCGCTCGACAGCGCCACCGAGGCCGAAATTCTTGATACGCTGCGCTCGCTTGCCGAGGGACGCACCACGCTGATCATCGCGCACCGGCTCTCCACCGTGACGCATGCCGATACGATCATCGTGCTCGACAAGGGCCAGGTGGCGGAGCAGGGATCGCATCGCGAGCTGCTGCGGCGCGGCGGGCTTTATGCCGCAATGTGGGAGCGTCAGGCGCAGGAACGCGCGAAGGAAGAGGTGGCGGCATGACGATGACGGCGGCAATTCTCGCGGCGCTGGCGCTGCAGGGCGTGGCGCTCGATCCCCCGATCGAGGCCGAGACGGCGGAGGTGGAGCAGCCGACGCGCTCCGGCCCGTGGAACGACATGTATGGCGAGCCCCAGCATCCCGGGGCGACCTATCGCGTGCGGCTGTTCGTGCATGCCGCGCAGGCCTGTCTTCATTTTGCCGGCGAAGAGCCCTATGATGCAGAGCGCGCGGAATTTCTCAACGCGATGATCGATGAAAGCTGCGCCGGCCTGAAAGAGCGCTATACAGCGATCCTGGCCGATCCGATGACCGACGCGCCGTCGCGCGCCCTGGTCGAGAAAGCATGGGAGCCGTTTCGTGAGTGACAAGCTTTCCAGGATTCCTGCCCTTGCGCTGGCTGCCGCGCTGCTGATGCTGGCGGGGTGCAAGGACCGCAACCAGTCCGACCGTTCCCCGGTACAGATGCCGCCGATCCTGGCATCTGCCACCGCCGCCCCTGCTGCCATGAAAGACATGCCCATGTTCACGCCGCTTACCGATGATATCCAGGTTTCCCCGCAGATCAGCCTTGATCAGGTCGCGGCGGCCAAAGCCGAAGGCGTGACCATGATCATCAACAACCGCCCCGATGGCGAGGACCCGAGCGCGCCGCAAGGCGCCGAGATCGAAGCGGCAGCCAGGGCAGCGGGCCTGGATTATGTCGCGATCCCCGTCACGCATGCCGGCTTTTCCGGCCCGCAGGTCGATGCAATGATCGCGGCGCTCGACAAGGCCGAGGCGAGCGGCGGCAAGGTGCTCGCCTATTGCCGCTCGGGCACGCGCTCGACTTTGCTCTGGTCGCTCGCGCAGGCCAAGCAGGGGCAGAACCCCGCCGAGCTGACCCGCATTGCCGCCAATGCCGGCTATGACCTCACGCCCGTCCGCCCGATGCTCGACGCATTGTCCGGCCAGGCGGACTGAGCCGTAGCAATCCTCCCCTGCAAGGGGAGGGGGACCGCCCGCGCAGCGGGTGGTGGAGGGGTATCACCCCATCTTGCATGCGGACACCCCTCCGTCAGCGCTGCGCGCTGCTACCTTCCCTTGCAGGAGAGGATTTCATGCTCGCGCTTATGGTTAACCCGATGATAACCATCTTGTGACCATTCTTCCTCGTTCCACTGCGGCGACTCTCGCGGTGGCGATGCAAGGAGAATGGGGCATGGCCAGCCATCCCGGCGCGGCATCCGGCAATTCCGCAGCGGCACTCACGCTTGCCGAGCTGCGCGAGTTCGCGAGCTTCTCGCCCGGCGCGCAGCGTTACATCAAGCGCGCGCTCGACATCGGCCTCGCGCGCGAGGATGCGTTCAAGCGCTGGGCGCGCAATGCCGAGGAAACCGCCTCGATCCGCATGCATTATCTCGTCTATCAGGACCTCAAGCTGCTGCGCGGCAATGTGCCCGATGCACCGCACGAGGACGGGTTCGAGCATTTCATGGCGCTGCTGGTACGGCTCGCGGCCTTCGATCTGGCGCAGGGCCGGATCGAGAGCTTCTCGGCCTTCCGCTTTCTCTACGAACGGCTGCTCGGTGCCGATGTGCGCCCCTGGCTACCGTCTGCCTATTGTGCTGCGGCTGCGCTGCCGCAGATTCAGCCCGAGCGGCGCAAGGTGCTGCTCCAGTCGATCAGCGAAGCGGCGGCGACCGCCCCCGGCTGGTCGCTGCGCGCGCCGGTCTTCTTCCCCGAATGGGTCGAATGGGTAAGCGGCGACGCGGCGCATTGAGGGCCTGAGCCAGAGCGACGCTTTGCACACAACGTCCCTCGCCTCTAGCTTACCCTGAGCGGCTGGCTTGCCAGCCAGTCGAAGGGCTCGGGACACACGGATGTCGTGCAACTGGCACAGCCAGCAAGCATGAGGTTGGGACGTTACCTTTTCCGCGTTCCCGAGCGAAGTCGAGGGACGCTGCAGAGCGACGTTTGCCGGATCAGCTCGTCCCCACCAGCGCCGCCAGAGCCACGCGGCGGTAGATGCGCGCGAGCGTGTCCAGGTCCGCCACCGCCACCGCCTCGTCGAGCTTGTGCATCGTCGCGTTGCACAGGCCGAATTCCACCACCGGGCAGATGCGCGACAGGAAGCGCGCGTCGGACGTACCGCCGGTGGTCGACAGCTCCGTCTCCACCCCTGTCTCGGCGCGGATCGCATCGGCGATGATGCCCGAAAGCTCGCCCGGCGGAGTGAGAAACGCCTCGCCCGAGATCTTCGCCTCGACCGTGCCGCCCAGCGGCTCGGCAATGCCCCGGATCAACCGGATCAGCGATTCGCCGCTGTGCAGATCGTTGAAACGGATGCTGATCCGCGCTTCGGCCGCAGCGGGGATGACATTGTGCGCGGGGTTGCCGACATGAAGGTCGGTCACCTCGATATTGCTCGGCTGGAACCAGTCGGTGCCGTCGTCCAGCACCACCGCCTCGATCGCCGAGAGGATCGCGACCAGCTTGGGGATCGGGTTGTCGGCGAGATGCGGATAGGCGACATGGCCCTGCTGGCCCGCCACGCGAATCCACATGTTGACCGATCCGCGCCGCCCGATCTTCACCATGTCACCCAGCCGATTGACCGAGGTCGGCTCGCCGACCAGGCACAGATCGGGAATGGTATTTTCGCGCTGCATCAGGTCAATCAGCGCGCGCGTGCCGTAGACCGCCGGACCTTCCTCGTCGCCGGTGATGATCAGGCTCAGCGTTCCAGCCTCGCGCGGGATGTCGGCGCACGCGGCGACGAAGCTCGCGATCGAGCCCTTCATGTCGACCGCGCCACGCCCGTGCAGCAGGTCCCCGCGCACCTCGGGCACGAACGGATCGCTGGCCCAGCCCTTGCCCGGCGGCACCACGTCGAGATGCCCGGCAAAGGCGAAATGCCGCCCCGGATCGCCCAGCGGCCGCCGGATCGCGTACAGATTCTCGACCGGGCCGTCGGGCGCCTCGCCGCAGACGAAACGCGTCACCGCAAAGCCCAGCGGCGCAAGCATCGCCTCTAAGCAATCGAACACCGCGCCGGTCGCGGGCGTGACGCTTTCACAGGCGATCAGGCGGCTCGCAAGATCGAGCGGGGACGTGGCAATCGTGGCACTGTCGGTCATGGGGGCTTTCTCGTTGTTGCCAAGCGCATTAGCATCGCGCCATGCCCAAAGTCGACCTGGAAGCCATTCCGCAAAGCAATGCCACCGGCTATCCGCCGCATCTGGCCGATATCGTGCAGGGCCGCTGGTATCGGCGCCTGTCGCCTGCGCTGGGATTGACCGATTTCGGCGCGAGCCACGTCGTCCTCAAGCCCGGTGCATGGTCTGCGCAGCGCCACTGGCACGAGAACGAGGACGAGCTTCTGGTGATCCTGTCCGGCAGTGCGATCCTGGTCGATGACCACGGCCGCACGCCGCTTCATCCCGGCGACATGGCCGCATTCCCCAAGGGCGAGCCGAACGCGCATTGCCTGGTCAATGAAGGCGCTTCCGACTGCGTGTTCCTGGTGATCGGCCAGAGCGTCAATGGCCCGTGCCATTATCCCGATGTCGACATGCACGAACATGGCGCGGGCGACAAAAGGCGCAAGGACGGCTCGCTGTTCTGATCGCTGCGGCTCTGCCCGCACCCGACATCTGCTGGCGC
>CAXRCQ010000229.1:0-10725 GCA_964228845.1 Blastomonas sp. | reverse complement strand
GACCTCGAACAGATCGACATCATCGACACTCCAGCCCGCCTTTTCGAGCGCCTTGCGGCTGGCATCGACCGGCGCGGTGGTGAACTTGGCTGGAGCATGCGCGTGCGCGGCGTGCGAGACGATCCGGGCAACGGGCTTGAGGCCCAGCCTGTCGGCCACGCTCTGCCGGGTCAGCACCAGCGCCGCCGCTCCGTCCGAAATCGACGAGGCATTGGCTGCGGTGATCGTGCCGTCCTTGGCGAAGGCCGGCTTGAGGCTCGGGATCTTCGACGGATCGCCCTTGAGCGGCTGTTCGTCCTTGTCGATCGTCTCGGTGCCCTTGCGCCCGGCAATCTCGACCGGAACGATCTCGCGATCGAAGCCGCCCGAGCTCTGCGCCTTCTGTGCGCGGGTCAGCGAGGCGATGGCGTAATCGTCCTGATCCTGACGGGTGAACTGATATTCGCCAGCAGTCTCCTCGGCAAAGCTGCCCATCGCGCGGCCCGGCTCATAGGCGTCTTCGAGGCCATCGAGGAACATATGGTCCATCACCCGGTCATGGCCGATGCGCGCGCCGCCGCGATGCTTGGTGAGGAGGTAAGGCGCATTGGTCATGCTCTCCATGCCACCCGCAACCAGCAGATCGACCGAGCCCGATGCGAGCGCCTCGGCCCCCATGATCGTCGCCTGCATGCCGCTGCCGCACATCTTGTTGACCGTGGTCGCCTCGACCGATTGCGGCAGTCCAGCCTTCAGCGCCGCCTGGCGCGCCGGGGCCTGGCCGAGCCCTGCGGGCAGCACGCAGCCCATATAGATCCGCTCGACCGCATCCCCCGACACCCCTGCCCGCTCGACCGCCGCCTTGACGGCGGTGGCGCCGAGATCGGTGGCGCTGGCCCCCGAAAGCGAACCCTGGAAGCTGCCCATCGGCGTGCGCGCATAGGAGACGATGACGACGGGATCGGCGGCGGAAAATGCGGTCATGGCACGGGTCCTTTTCTGCGGTGATGCTTGCGCCCTCCCCTAATGCTCAGGCGCGGCCAAGGCAATCGGCCGACAAAGCGCTTGGCCGGATGCACGACCAGCGGTTATGCGCAGACGCTGTGCCGATCCCCGGCCGTGAGCGATGATCCGACCATGTTTTCGCCGCTGTTCCAGCACCCGATCCTGGCACCGATTGCCGGTGCGCTGCTGGGAGCGATCTTCGGAAGCTTCATCGGCGCGCTGGTGGTGCGCTGGCCGATGGGCCGATCGGTCCTGACCGGTCGTTCGCAATGCGATGGGTGCGGAACGGCGCTCAAGCCGTGGCAGCTTATCCCCCTGATATCGTACCTTTTGCTGCGCGGAAGATGTGCAGCATGCGGCACGGCTATCGGCAGGCAGGCGCTGCTGGTCGAGCTCGCGGCGGCGCTGATCGGCGCGATTTCCCTGGCGCTGCATCCGGGCTCGGCGGGACTGACGATAGCGGCGTTCGGCTGGCTGCTGCTGCCGCTCGGGCTGCTCGATTTCCGGCATTACTGGCTGCCGCATCCGCTTAACGCAGCGCTGGCGCTGGGCGGTCTCGCGAGCGCGGCGCTCGGCCTGCCGCCCGACTGGACCAGCCGCCTCATCGGCGCGGGCGCGGGCCTTGCGGGGCTCTGGCTGGTCGCGCGGCTCTATCGGCTGACGCGCGGGCGCGACGGGCTGGGCGGCGGCGATCCGCTGATGCTGGGCGCGATCGGGCTGTTGCTCGGCTGGCAGTCGCTGCCGATAGTGCTGCTGATCGCCAGCGGCCTCGGCCTTGCCGCCGCTCTGGTGCTGCAGCGGCGCGGCCATGATCTCGACGCCGCCACCCGCTTTCCGCTCGGCACGCTGATGGCGCTCGCCGCCTGGCCGGTTGCGCTGTTGACGCTCTAGACCGAGCTGCGCCCCTCGATCAGCGTATCGACCACCGACGGGTCGGCGAGCGTGCTGGTATCGCCGAGCGAGCCGAAATCGTTCTCCGCGATCTTGCGCAATATGCGCCGCATGATCTTGCCGCTGCGCGTTTTGGGCAGCGCGGGCGTGAAATGCAGATGGTCCGGAGTCGCGATCGGCCCGATTTCCTTGCGCACCAATGCCTTGAGCTCACCTGCCAGCCCCTCGTCCGCCTCTTCACCGACATTGAGCGTCACGTAGCAATAGATGCCCTGGCCCTTGATATCGTGCGGAAAGCCGACCACCGCCGCCTCGGCAACGCGTGGGTGCAGTACCAGCGCGCTTTCGACCTCGGCGGTGCCCATGCGGTGGCCCGAGACGTTGATGACATCGTCGACCCGGCCCGTGATGCGGTAATATCCATCCTCATCGCGCTTGCAGCCGTCGCCGGTGAAATACTTGCCCTTGTAGGTGCTGAAATAGGTCTGCACGAAGCGCTCGTGATCGCCATAGACGGTGCGCGCCTGGCCGGGCCAGGAGGCGGCGATGCACAAATTGCCCTCGGTCGCGCCGTCGAGGATGTTGCCATCGGCATCGACCAGTTCGGGCTCGATGCCGAAGAATGGCAGGCCTGCGCTGCCCGGACGCATCGCATGCGCGCACGGCAGGGTGGTGATCATGATGCCGCCGGTCTCGGTCTGCCACCAGGTATCGATCACCGGCACCGCGTCCTTGCCGACGGTACGGCGATACCAGCGCCAGGCCTCGGGATTGATCGGCTCGCCCACCGAGCCGATCAGCCGCAGCGCGGAAAGGTCGTGCTTCTCGACCGGCGCTTCGCCCTCGCGCATCAACGCGCGGATCGCGGTGGGCGCGGTGTAGAAGATGTTCACGCCGTGCCGCTCGCACATGTCCCAGACGCGGCTGTGATCGGGATGGTTGGGCACGCCCTCGAACAACAGGCTGGTCGCGCGATTGAGCAGCGGGCCATAGACCGAATAGCTGTGCCCGGTGACCCAGCCGATATCGGCGGTGCACCAATAGACCTCGCCCGGGCGGTAATCGAAGGCATAATGGAAGGTCGTCGCGACCCAGACCGCATAGCCGCCGGTGGTGTGGAGCACGCCCTTGGGCTTGCCGGTCGATCCGGACGTATAGAGGATGAACAAGGGATCCTCCGCGCCCATCGGCTCGCACGGACAGGTTGCGGGGACGGTCGCCGAAAGCTCGTGATACCAGTGGTCGCGCACCTCGGTCATCGCGATTTCGGCACCCGTATGGCGCACGACCAGCACCGCATCGACGCTGATCCCGTGATCGGTGAGCGCGGCATCGACATTGGCCTTGAGCGGCACCGTCTTGCCCCCGCGCATCCCGGCATCGGCGGTGACGACGAAGCGGCTGGCGCAATCCTCGATCCGCCCGGCCAGCGCTTCGGGCGAGAAGCCGCCGAACACCACCGAATGGATCGCGCCGATCCGCGCGCAGGCGAGCATCGCGATCGCGCCTTCGAGCACCATCGGCATGTAGATGGTGACGCGATCGCCCTTGGTGACGCCCAGCGCGGCGAGTGTGCTCGCAAACCGCTGCACCTCGGCGAGCAGGTCTTCATAGCTCAGCGAGCGGACATCGCCCGGCGTATCGCCTTCCCAGACGAACGCGGTGTCCGCGCCGTGTCCCGCCAGCACATGCCGGTCGACTGCATTGTAGCACAGGTTCAATTCGCCATCGTCATACCAGCGGATGCGCACCGGATCGAAGCTCGACCGGTTGATGTGCGCAGGCTTGACCATCCAGTCGATCCGGTCGGCCTGCAGCGCCCAGAAGCCGTCGGGGTCGCGCAGCGATGCCGCGTAGAGCTCCGCATATTGCGCGGGCGTGCACCAGGTCTGTGCGTCTTCGGGCGCCGGGATCAAGGCTTCGGCGGCGGTCTCTTGGCTCATCTGTCGGGTCCTCGCATCGCGTCGGCCGTTTCAGCCGTTTTCTGCGCCTTTCTGCCCGAGTGGAGCCCACCAAGCAACCTGTCGCAGTCCGTCGCAAACCATCGCACGTTGGTCAGTTTGATATTGATATAACATCACGCGAGTGCTAGCCGACCGCCCGAAACCCGCCCCTGGCAGGTGCGCGACCTTATGGCACGCCCCGGCCTGGGGCACACAGATTGCTGACCAGCGGCAACCCCCTTTTCATTAGCCATCGCCCCCAGGGAGCATAACAGAACATGCGTCGCACGCTTCTCACCGTTACCTCGTCCGTCTCGCTCGCCACCGCCCTGCTCGCGCCGCTGCCCGCGCTGGCACAGCGGGCGGCCCAGCCCGATGAGACCGCCGCCCAGGATGATGATGACTTTCACAGGAATGGCGGCATCATCGTTACCGCTCCCTATGTGCGCGATCTCAGCATCCTCGCCGGCACGTCGGAGCTTTCGGGCGACAATCTCGCGCGCGAGGCGCGCTCGCAGATCGGCGATGCGCTGACCAAGCTGCCTGGCGTATCAGCGACCAGCTTCTCGCCCGGTGCGTCACGCCCGGTGCTGCGCGGCTTCCAGGGCGAGCGCATCCGCGTGCTCACCGACGGCATCGGAACGATCGACGTGTCGAATACCTCGCCCGATCATGGCGTGACGGTCGAGCCGATCATTCTCGACCGGATCGAAGTACTGCGCGGTCCTGCCGTACTGCTGTTCGGTGGCCAGGCGGTCGGCGGCGCGGTCAACGCGATCGACAAGCGCATCCCGCGCGAGGTGCCCGAAGAACCCTTTCATTTCGACGCGCTCGCCACTTACGGCTCGGCCGCGGATGAGCGCAGCATCGGCGCGAGCGTCGATGTTCCGCTGACCTCGAAGCTGGTTCTCCATCTCGACGGCAGCTATCGCAAGTCCGACGATCTGCGCGTCGGTGGCTTCGTCCTTTCGCCTGCCCTGCGCGCCGAGCAGCTCGAAGTGGCTGCGGAAGAGCGCGAAGAAGGCAATCTCGATGAGGCGGCAGAGGCCGAGGAACTGGCCAATCTGCGCGGGCGGATCCCCAATACCGGCACCGAGACCTACAGCCTGGGCGGCGGCCTGGCCTATATCGGCGAAGGCGGCAGCATGGGCATTTCCGCCAGCTATTATAACAGCCGCTACGGCGTGCCCGAACGCCCCGGCGCGGGCCATCATCATGGCGAGGAAGAAGGCGAAGCGGGCGGTGAGGAAGAGGAAGGCCCCGTCACCATCGGGCTCGACCAGTTCAAGGTCGATTTCCGCGGCCAGGTCGATCTGCCCGGATTCTTCGAGGCACTGCGCCTGCGTGCCGCCTATGCCGATTTCAAGCAGACCGAGTTCGAAGGTGACGAGGTCGGCACGGTGTTCCGCAACAACGGCATCGAATCGCGGCTCGAGCTGGTCCAGCGCGAGCGCGGCGGCTGGCGCGGCGCGAGCGGCGTGCAATATGTCCATCGCGATTTCAGCGCGATCGGTGCGGAAGCCTTTGTGCCGCCCAACACCACCGATCAGGTCGGCATCTTCACGCTGCAGGAAGTGCGGCTGGGCCAGATCGAACTCGAGGGCGCGGGCCGCTTCGACCGTGTCGTGGTCAAGTCGCAGGATGTTGGCGTCGAACGGCGCTTCAACTCCTATTCGTTCGCGGCGGGCCTTGCCTATATCCCCACCGACCAGCTCCGGCTTGGTGTGAACCTCAACCGCGCCCAGCGCGCACCGGCGGCGGAAGAGCTGTTCTCCAATGGCCCGCATATCGCAACCCAGGCGTTCGAGATCGGCAACCCGAATTTCACCACCGAGAAGAGCTGGGGCGGCGAGGCCTATATCCGCTACTCGACCCCGGACGTGAATCTCTCGCTCACCGGTTTCTACAACCGCTTCGACGATTTCATCATCGATGTGCCCACGGGACTCGAAGAGGACGAACTGCCGGTCTTCCAGTTCATCCAGAACGACGCGAAATATTACGGCGTGGAAGCCGAAGCCTCGGTGGTGTTCGCGCGCGCCGGATCGTTCAAGTTCATTGCCGATGGCGTCGCCGACTATGTCCATGCCTCGCTCGACGGCCTCGGCCCGGTACCGCGCATCCCGCCGCTGCGCCTGCTCGGCGGGCTCGAGGCGCAGAGCGATGTGCTGAATCTGCGCGCCGAGGTCGAATGGTTCGACGACCAGCAGCGCAACGCCAATTTCGAGACTCCGACCGAGGGCTTCACCCTGGTCAATGCCAGCGCCTCGTGGAAGCCGTTCGGCCCTTCGCGCGGCGTGACCCTGATCGCGTCGGCCAACAATATCTTCGACGTTGTCGGCCGCCGCGCCGCCAGCTTCACCAAGGACTTCGCACCGCTGGGCGGCCGCGATTTCCGCATCTCGGCACGGTTCAGCTTCTGATCCTGGCGCGTCCCTCCTAAAGCCCTCCCCCTTGATGGGGGAGGGTTGGGTGGGGGTGTTCGCGCGGAATTGCACTGTCGGTGCATCCGCGCCGCTCCGCACCCGGCCGCCAAATCACCCTCACCGCTGCGGCTAGGCTCTTCGGTCGCCAAGCCTCGCTGCCTCTCCCATCAAGGGAGAGGCGATGGAAAGCCATTCCGAACCTCTCCCCTCCCCTTGGGGAGGGGTGCCCGCAGGGCAGGGTGGGAATGGCGCAGCGGGTGGTCGTTCCCACCCCGGTCCGGTGGGCCGGACCTGCCCCTCCCGCAAGCGGGAGGGGAGAGGCGATAGCGCGCGCCTGGTTTCAAACCGTAGGCAGCGTGTAATCCCTGAACTGGTCGCGCAGCGCCGTCTTCAGCAGCTTGCCGGTCGCACTGTGCGGTAGCGAGTCCACGAACACGATATCATCGGGCAGCCACCATTTGGCGACATGCTGCGAGAGATGCGCGAGGATGGCGTCCTTGCTCGGGCTGGTGCCGGGCTTGGGCACCACCAGCAACAGCGGGCGCTCGTCCCATTTGGGGTGCGGCAGGCCGATCGCGGCGGCTTCCGCCACGTCCGCCATGCCCACCGCCGCGTTCTCCAGATCGACCGAGCTGATCCACTCGCCGCCCGACTTGATCACGTCCTTGGCCCGGTCGGTAATCTGCATCACGCCATCGGGATGGATGACCGACACGTCGCCGGTATCGAACCAGCCGTCCTCGGTCAGCGCGTCGGCTTCCGCCTTGAAAGAGCGCTTGATGACCCCCGGCCCCTTGATCTGCAGCCGCCCGCTCGACTTGCCGTCGCGCGGCAGCACGTTGCCCTCGTCATCGACCACGCGAAGCTCGACGCCGAAGGGCACGCGCCCCTGCTTGGTGACCAGATCGAGCTGCGCCTCGAAATCGAGATCGTCCCAATCGGGCGAAGGCGCGCCCATCGTACCGATCGGCGAGGTTTCGGTCATGCCCCAGGCATGGTTCATCCGCGCACCCATCTTCATGATCCGCTCGCACATCGCGCGCGGTGCAGCCGATCCGCCGATGGTGACGACCTGCAGATATTCGGGCTTCTTGCCGGTGGCATCGATATGCTGGAACATCGCGAGCCACACGGTGGGAACGCCGGCGGAATGCGTGACCTTTTCGGTGTTCATGAGGTCGCACAGCACCGCAGGATCGTTGACGGCGGAAAAGACGAACTTGATCCCCGCCGCTGCGCCTGCAAAGGGCAGGCCCCAGGCCGCCGCATGGAACATGGGCACAACCGGCAACGCCACCGATTGCGGCGACAGGCTGAATACCGCCGGCTGCATCTCGGCCATCGCATGGATCACGGTCGAGCGATGCTCGTAGAGCACGCCCTTGGGATTGCCCGTGGTGCCCGAGGTGTAGCAGAGCATGCACGGGTCGCGCTCCGAGCCTTCGTGCCAGCGATAGCCCTCGTCGCCGGTGTCGAGCAGTGCCTCGAACCCCTGCACGTCCGATCCGGCGGGCGGATCGAAGCAGACATAATGTTCTATCGTCGTCCAGCGGCTCTTCATCTTGTCGATGATCGGCTGGAACGCCGCGTCATAGCACAGCACCCGGTCTTCGGCATGGTTGGCGATATATTCGAGCTGCTCGTCGAACAGGCGCGGGTTGATGGTGTGGATCACCCCGCCCATGCCGATCGCGCCATACCAGGCGACAAGGTGGCGGCTGTGATTCATCGCCAGCGTCGCGACGCGGTCGCCGGGCTGCAGCCCCAGCTTCACCAGCGCGCTCGCCAGCCGACGCGCGTCGCGCGCGATGCCGGCCCAGTGGGTGCGCGTCTCGCTGCCATCGGCCCAGCGGGACACGATCTCGCGCCTGCCGCTCTCGCGCTCGGCATGGTCGAGCAGCCGCATCACGCGCAATTCATAATCCTGCATACCGCCAGTGATCATTCTTCTCTCCCGAGTGTCGGGCCTTCGCAGGAGGCCGGTTTGTTGGGGAGTCAGAAAGCCCGAAGCGGCGATCAAGTCAACTGACGAGGCGCAATTCCGGTCGGCCCGCCGCGAGCTGTTCGATCTCGCGCACGGTCAGCCCCTCGACCATGCCCAGCGCCGCCTGGGTTTCGGAATCGAGCCGGAAGCGGTTGCCCAGGCACACCGGCATCACCCGCCCCTCGCCCATGATGAGCCGCGCGTGCAGTTCGTCCTGCCCGCTTCCAGAGGGGCCGAGCAGTTCGGCCAGCCGCGACAGCGCATCGGGATGGTGGACGTCGACATGCGCGCGGTGCCGCAGCACCACCTTGATCTGGTCAAGCGGCCTTGCCCGCCGGATCGTGGCGCGCGGGGCCTGTTCCTCGCTCGACCGGTCGAATTCCAGCTCGATCAGCAGACAGGCCGATTGCGCCGCCCATTCGGGCATCGATGCGACGATCTCGTCATCGAACGAGCTGGCCGAGAACTGGCCGGATTCGTCGGACAGGTCGACCATCACGAAGGTGCTGCCGCGCTTCGACTGCCGCCGGTTGCAGCCTTCGACCAGAGCGGCGATCTTCGCGGTCTTGCGCTCGCCGACGCGCACCTCGAGCGTATCGACCAGCAGCTGATAGGGCCGCGCGCCCTGTGCCCTGGCGGTCGCGGCAAATTCGGTCACCGGATGCGCGGAGAAGAAGAAGCCGAACGCCTCGCGCTCATAGGTCATCTTTTCGCCCATCGCCCAGGGCTTGGCGGGCGCAAGCCGTAGCGACTGGCCCGGCTGCTGGACATCGCCGAACAGCCCGCCCTGCCCGCTGGTGCGCTGGCGCTGCGCTTCGGCGGCGACCGCCATCACCGTGTCGGCCGAGGCGTGAACGACCGAGCGTTCCAGCCCCAGCCCGTCGAACGCGCCAGCGGCGGCAAGGCTTTCGATCTGGCGCTTGTTGACGGCCCCGGCATCGATCCGGTCGGCAAGGTCACCCAGCGACTTGAACGGCCCGCCCGCCTGGCGCGTCGCGACCACGCCCTCCATCGCCTTTTCGCCGACATTCTTGAGCCCCGCGAGCGCATAGCGCACCGCCAGACCGTCCGCAGTCTGCTCGACCGAGAACTCCGCTTCGCTGGCGTTGATGCACGGCGGCAGGCAGGCGATGCCCAGACGGCGCATGTCATCGACGAAGATGGCGAGCTTGTCGCTCTGGTGCATGTCGAAGCACATCGAGGCGGCGAAGAATTCGTGCGGGTGATGGGCCTTGAGCCACGCGGTCTGGTAGGCGAGCAGCGCATAGGCCGCCGCGTGCGACTTGTTGAAGCCATAGCCGGCGAACTTGTCGATCAAGTCGAACAGCTCGTTGGCTTTCTTGGCGTCGATGTCGTTCTTGGCGGCCCCTTCGACGAAGCGACCGCGCTGCTTGTCCATCTCGGCCTGGATCTTCTTGCCCATCGCGCGGCGCAGCAGGTCCGCATCGCCGAGCGAATAGCCCGCGAGCACCTGCGCCGCCTGCATCACCTGTTCCTGATAGACGATGATGCCGTAGGTTTCTTTCAGGATATCCTCGAGCAGCGGGTGCGGATAGGTGATCTGCTCGCGCCCGTTCTTGCGCGCGCCGAAGCTCGGGATATTGTCCATCGGACCGGGTCGGTAGAGCGAGACGAGCGCGATGATATCGCCGAACGCGGTCGGCTTCACCTGCGCGAGCGTGCGGCGCATGCCTTCGGATTCGAGCTGGAACACACCGACCGTATCGCCGCGCTTCAGCAGTTCATAGGTCTTGGCATCGTCCCAGGGCAGCCGCGACAGATCGACCTCCACGCCCCTCTTGGCGAGCATCTCGACCGCCTTGTGCAGCACCGACAGCGTCTTCAGGCCGAGAAAGTCGAATTTCACCAGCCCTGCGGTCTCCACATATTTCATGTCGAACTGGGTGACCGGCATGTCCGATCGCGGATCGCGATAGAGCGGCACCAGCTGCGCCAGCGGACGGTCGCCGATGACGACGCCGGCGGCATGGGTCGAGCTGTGGCGCGGCAGGCCTTCGAGCTGCATCGCCAGGTCGAACAGCGTCTTGACCTCATTATCGTCGCGATACTGGTGGCGCAGCTCGTCGACCCCGGCCAGCGCGCGGTCGAGCTTCCATGGATCGGTCGGGTGGTTGGGGACGAGCTTGCAGAGGCCGTCGATCCGGCCATAGCCCATCTGCAGCACGCGGCCCGTATCGCGCAGCACCGCGCGCGCCTTCAGCTTTCCGAAGGTGATGATCTGCGCGACATGATCGCGGCCATATTTGGCCTGGACGTAGCGGATCACCTCGCCGCGCCGCGTTTCGCAGAAGTCGATATCGAAGTCGGGCATCGACACGCGCTCGGGGTTGAGGAAGCGTTCGAACAGCAGGCCGAGCTTGATCGGATCGAGATCGGTAATGGTCAGCGCCCAGGCGACCGCCGAGCCCGCGCCCGACCCACGCCCCGGCCCCACCGGGATATTGTGATCCTTGGCCCATTTGATGAAGTCGGCGAC
>CAXRCQ010000228.1:0-17310 GCA_964228845.1 Blastomonas sp. | reverse complement strand
GCGACATCTCCGGAAAGGCCAATATATGAGTTTCATCGCTACCGCGCGCATCCCCACCGCCAGTGCTGCCAAGTATCTGCAGCAGGTCTGCAAGCACTGGGAACACAATCTGCCCGTGACCTATGACAAGGCGCACGGGGAGATCACTTTCGCCAAGGATGCGCGCGGGGCGGACTGGCCCGCCGATGCGCTGGTCACGCTCGATGCCGAAGAAGGAACGCTCGTCTGCACGATCAGCGCCAGCGCCGAAGGGCAACGCGATGCTCTGAATGGTGCGCTCGAACGCCATATCGACCGCTTCGCGTTCCGCGAAGTGCCGCTGGCCTATAACTGGGTCGATGGCTGACCTGCCCTACCGCACCAGCCGACACGGCACAGGAGAATAGCCCATGGCCCGCAGCTTCGTCGATCTTTCGATTTTCCTCGAAAACGATGTCATCACCGATCCGCCGTTCATGCGGCCCAAGATCACCTATCAGCAGCATCAGGACACGATTGCCGAACTCGGGCATTTCTTCCCCGGCGTTACCGCCGAGCAGACACCCGATGGCGCGGGCTTTGCTGCGGCCGAATGGGTCACGCTGACCACGCATAACGGCACGCATCTCGACGCGCCCTGGCATTTCCATCCGACCATGGACGGCGGAAAGCGCGCGATCACCATCGACGAGGTACCGCTCGAATGGTGCTTCAACCCCGGCGTGAAGCTCGACTTCCGGCATTTCCCCGACGGCTATGTCGTCACCGCCGCCGATGTCGAGGCGGAATTGAAGCGCATCGCCCATGACTTGCAGCCGTTCGAGATCTTTCTGGTCAACACCGCCGCCGGCGGCGCGGTCGGCAATCCCGAGTTCGTCAATATCGGCTGCGGCATGGGCTATGAGGCGACCATGTACCTGCTCGAGCGCGGCATCCGCGTCACCGGCACCGATGCCTGGAGCTGGGACGCTCCGTTCAGCCACACCGCCAAGAAGGTCGCGGAGACCGGCGACACCTCGCTGATCTGGGAAGGCCACAAGGCCGGGCGCGACATCGGCTATTGCCACCTCGAAAAGCTGCACAACCTCGAGGCCCTGCCCTCGCACGGCTTCACGGTAAGCTGCTTCCCGCACAAGATCCGCGGCGCCTCTGCCGGCTGGACGCGCGCGGTGGCGATCATCGAAGACTGACCGATGCAAGGGGGCGCGTTCGATCTTGCGGGCCGCACGGCCATCGTCACCGGATCGACGCGCGGCATCGGCCTCGGCATCGCGCAACTCTTCGCCGAGACGGGCGCGAATGTCGTCGTGTCGAGCGAGGATGCGAGCGACGTCGCCGAGATCGAGACCGTGCTTGCGGGCCAGGGCTATCGCGTGCGCGGCCTGGCTTGCGATGTCACCGACAGCGATGCGTTGGTCGGACTGGTCGATGGCACGCTCTCGGCCTTTGGCGGCATCGACATCCTGGTGTGCAATGCCGGGATCACCGGCGAGGCGGGCAGCTGGTCGCTCGACGATTTCGACCGGGTGATGGCGATCAACCTGCGCTCGATGGTCGCGCTGACCGGCCTTGCGCTGCCGCATATGGCCGGGCGCGGCAGCGGCAGCGTCATCCTGATGTCGAGCCTCTCGGCGCTGCGCGGCAATGGCAGCATCAATGCCTATGCGCTGGCAAAGGCGGGTGTCGCGCAGCTCGCGCGCAACCTCGCGGTGCAATGGGGGCCCAAGGGCGTGCGCGTCAACGCGATCGCGCCGGGGCTGATCCGCACGCCATTGTCCGAACCGCTGATCGCCAATGCGGCGTTCATGGAACGGCGGCTGCAGATGACGCCGCTGCGCCGCGTCGGCGAGGTCGAGGATATTGCCGCGACCGCGCTGCTCCTCGCCTCGGATGCCGGGCGCTTCATCACCGGCCAGCAGATCGCCGTCGATGGCGGCACCTCGATCACCGATGGCAGCTGAGCGCATCCTGATCACCGGCGCGGGTGGCTTTGTCGGCAAGGCTTTGGTGCGCGCGCTGGCGGGCACGCGGCCGATCGTCGCGACCGACCGCACGGGGCTGGATTGCGCGGACCTGCGCGACGTCACCGCACTGCCGGGCGAGATCGACGACCCCGCGCTGGCCGCCGCGCTGACCGCCGAACCGCTCGCGGCGATCATCCATCTCGCCACCATCCCGGGCGGCGCGGCGGAGGCAGAGCCCGCACTGGCCGCGCGCATCAACGTCGCCGCCCCGATGGCGCTGATCGATTCCGCCGCCGCGCATGGCAATGCGCCGCGGCTGCTCTTCGCAAGCAGCATTGCGGTGTTCGGCGATCCGCTGCCGGCGCATGTCGATGACATGACCCCGATCAGTCCCATGCTCCGCTATGGCGCGCACAAGGCGATGCTGGAGGAGTGGATCGCCACGCTCACCCGGCGCGGCGCGGTACGCGGGCTTTCGCTGCGCCTGCCCGGCATCATTGCGCGCCCGCTCGCACCTTCGGGGATGAAATCGGCTTTCCTGAGCAACCTGTTCCATGCGCTCAAGGCCGGCGAGCCGATCTCCCTGCCCGTATCGCCCGAGGCCAACTGCTGGCTGCTCTCGCGGCGGGCGCTGGTGGCGCAGCTCGTCACCGCGCTCGATCTGCCGCACGACCCGGCCAGCGCGCGGCTCAACCTGCCTGCGCTGCGCGTCCGCATGGGCGATCTGGTCGCCGAGGTCGCGCGCGAGACTGGCACCGACGCCGCGCTAGCGACCTACGCGCCCGACCCGGCGATCGAAGCCGCATTCGGCGCGCAACCACCGCTCTCCACTCCCGCCGCCGACGCGCTGGGCCTGACGCACGATGGCACCCTCGCCCGTCTCGTCGCCCACGCGCTCGCCGATCTGTAATCCACGAAAGGACGCCCACTTGAAACTCGCCACCCTCGAGAACGGCACGCCCGATGGCGCGCTGGTCGTCGTCAGCCATGATGGCAGCCGTTATCTGCCCGCCGCGATTCCCACGCTGCAGGCCGCTATCGACAGTTGGGGCAATGCAGAGACGGCGCTGCGCGCGCTCGTCGCACGGCTCGATACAGGCGAAGGCGACAGCCCCGATGGCCTCGCCTTCGCAGCCCCGCTACCCCGCGCCTGGCAATGGCTCGACGGCTCGGCCTATCGCAGCCATGGCGAGCTGATGGAGACGCTGTTCGGCACCGAGCCACCGCCGCCGGGGCGTCCGCTGATGTACCAAGGCCTGTCGCACCAGTTCCTCTCCGCCACCGCCGACGTGCCGCTGCCGCGCGAGGAGGATGGCATCGACTTCGAGGGCGAATTCGGCGTCATCACCGATTTCGTGCCGATGGGCGTGACGCCCGAACAGGCGCTTGGCCATATCAAGCTGCTGGTGCAGATCAACGACTGGTCGCTGCGCGCGCTCGCGCCTGTCGAGATGAAGACCGGGTTCGGCTGGGTCCAGGCCAAGCCCGCCTGTTCGGTCGCGCCCTTTGCCGTCACCCCCGATGCGCTGGGCGATGCCTGGCGCGAGGGCCGCGTCCATCTGCCGCTCACCGTCGACTGGAACGGGAAACGCTTCGGCAATGCCGAAGGCGGCGCGATGGAGTTCGGCTTTCACGATCTCGTCGCGCATGCCGCAAGCACGCGTTCGCTCTGCGCGGGCACGATCATCGGATCGGGCACCGTCTCGAACAGCAATTTCCGCGAGATCGGATCGTCCTGCATTGCCGAGCGCCGCGGCATCGAGATGCTCGACGAGGGCCAGGCGCGCACCGGCTTCATGCGCTTCGGCGACACCGTCCGCATGGAAGCGCGGCTGGCCGACGGCGGCTTGCTGTTCGGCGCGATCGACCAGAAGGTGGTGAAGGGATGACCGGCTCGCCCCCCGTCCGCCGCATCGTCACCGGCCATGACGAGGCCGGGCGCGCGGTGTTCACCGCCGATGAGCTGCTGCCGGTCACCCCGATCCCCTCGGGCGACGCCGCGTTCAGCCTGGTCTGGACAACGGCAAGCGTCCCGGCGGACAATAACGACGATACCGACGGCCGCGAGCGCGACGCCGGGCTGACCCTGCACCAGGGATCGGTGATCCGCATCGTCGACATGCTGCCTGGCGGGGTCTCGCCCTTTCATCGGTCGAGCAGCATCGACTATGGCATCGTGCTGTCGGGCGCGGTCGAGCTGGAACTGGACGATGGGGCGGTGACGACCGCGCGCGCGGGCGACATCATCGTCCAGCGTGGCACCATCCATCTGTGGCGCAACCCTTCAGCGAGCGAGATTTGCCGCATCGCCTTCGTGCTGATCGAGGCAAGCCCCAGAATGGTGGACGGAAAGCCGCTGCCCGATATAATGGGCTGACCCCATGAGCACGCGCGAAACCGTCATCCTTGTCCCCGGCCTGCTGTGCGATGCGGATGTCTGGGCGCACCAGATCGCGGCGCTGTCGCCGCGTTACGAGGTGATCGTACCCGACCTCACCCGGCACGATTCGCTGCAAGGCATGGCCGCGCACATCCTGGAGGGCGCGCCCGAACGCTTCTCGATCATTGGCCATTCGATGGGCGGGCGCGTGACGCTCGAGGTCTTCCGCCTCGCTCCGGAAAGCGTCGCGCGGATCGGCCTGCTCGACACCGGCGTTCACCCCGCGCCTGCGGAAGAGTTGCCCAAGCGCCAGGCGATGCTCGACATCAGCGCAGGCCAGGGTATGATCGCACTCGCCGATGCGTGGCTGCCGCCGATGGTGCGCCCCGGTCTGCTCGATGCCGCCCCGGCGCTATGCAAAACGCTATATGCGATGATCGAGCGCATGACGCCGGCGATCCACCGCCAGCAGATCACCGCGCTGATCAACCGCCCCGACGCCGCGCCGCTGCTATCGCAGATCGCCTGCCCGGCGCTGGTCGGCGTCGGCGAACTCGACCTGTGGAGCCCGCCCAACCAGCACATCCCCATCGCCGAGGCGATGGCAGACGCGACGATGGTAGTGTTCAAAGGCGCGGGCCATATGGCGCCGATGGAAGCGCCTGAGGCGGTGAACGCGGCAATGGCGGAGTGGATGGCGCGGCCTGTTGCGGGGTGATCGGATTACGTAAGTGAGGCCTGCGCCCCACCTCTATGCTCTCTTTTATTCCAGCAAGATGACTATACTCCCCCAGGCGAAAACCGCGAATGGAGGTTAACGCAATTCAGGCGACTTTGCGTGCAGCACCTGAGGGTCAGCCCGCGTGTATGTGCGCCCATAGAGGCAAACCGAAGCCTCCGTTTCCAGGAGCATGGGACGGAGCGGAATTCCCGTCATGAGATTCACCAAAGCTTCTTGAAAAGTACCGCCAACAAACCAGAACCCTGGCCCGATCAGACCCCCTCCGAACACATGGCCCTTGGTGCTGATAAGCAATTCCCCATGACCGTTGTGATGCTCGGCAAAGCCAATCAATTCCGTGTTCAGTTCCGCCTGCCATCGCAAAGTGGCATCACTTTTTTCTAGAATGAACTGGAAATCGACCTCGCAAACCTCGTGGCTGTCATAGAAACGATAAAGTTGAAGGCCGCCCAACTCAGCGAGTACGAGATAGGCTGGGTGATAGAGATTGACGCAAGCATCAACCGTAACGCGCCTGCCCAAGTACCAGCCGGATTCCTCAAATCTGTTTTTCAGGCCAGATGGGATAATAGACATTTTTCAGGCATAGTCAGCTTTAGCTGGAATAACCAGATATGGCCGATGCGGTAGTAAGACCTTCAAGCTTTTTGACAATCGATACGGAATTACCCCCCGCTCAGCCAGAGCCTGTCGAAGGCCGCGCTTTATGGCTTGCGGATGCGCGAGGCCTTTCACGGTCGCGGGCTTGCGCCCGCTGCTCAGGCTGAGCGGAGGTGGTTATGACCTGCCGCTCAGGACTTGCGCTCCTTGGCCGCAGAAAAGTTGATCTGCCGCCTTCGCGTCTTCGCGGCTTCACGTGAACCAGACTGACTTCAATTTCACGCGAAGGCGCGAAGGGCTCGGCCTGCTCCTATCGAACCTCACGAACCCGATTAACCCGATCTAGAAATTTCCGTGCCATGAAGCGATGCTTGCCCGCCAATGCCAGTCCTACCGGCAAATGGCGGGGCAAGGGCCGTCAGCATATCCAGGGCGCAAGGGCATGAAGGACCTCAAGACCTCCAGCGACATATCGGCGTTCGAATTGGCGGCCGAGCTCGACGCGCAGGGCAGGCTGACCGCTGCCTGTGCTGCCGAGGCGCTGGCGCGGATGGAGGCGCATGGGCTGGTCATCCTCACCAACCTGCTGTCCGACGCCGAGGCCGAGACCGGGCTCGCGCTGATTCGTCAGACGATCGACGATCCGGACCGCCAGCGCTGCGCCTTTGCCAGCGAGACCGACAACCGGTACGTGCGCCGCGATTTCTGCTCGCTGCCCGCGACGCCGCCGGTGACGGACTTCGTCGCGACGCTCGCGCAGCGGCTCGAAGCTGTGCTCGCGCATTATTGCAACCGTGCGCACCCGCTGCTCGAGGTCACCACGCTGACCAGCTATCGCGGCTCCTCGCACCAGTATATCCATCGCGACCCCAGCGGCGTCATCAGCCTGTTCGCGGCGGTGGAGGACGTGTCCGAGCAGCAGGGCGGCACGGTGTTCGTCCCCGGCACGCAGCTGTTCGATGGCGCAGCGCCCAAGCATGATCACGCGGCGCTGGAGCGGATGGAGCTGTTCCGCATCGGGTGCAACTGGCGCATCCTGTGGCACAATCTCGCCAAGCTATGGTGGATGCGCCGCGACAGCGCCGCCCCGCTCGCCCCCGGCGAGTTTCGCGACCGGGTGTTCTCGCGCATCTGGGACGAGCACCAGCCCAATCTGCTGCGCTTCGTGCTTGGCAAGAATTCGCAGTTCAGCCTGCGCACGCTCGGGCCTCGCCGCTTGTGGAACCTGGTCCGACAGCGCGCCGAGCTTGAACGGCGCTTCGAGATGGTCTCCACCGCACCGCGCAAGGGCACGGTGATCCTCTATCAGAGCGACATGCTGCATGCCGGCCCCGACAACCGCTCGGCTGAACCGCGCCGCCTGTTCAGCATGAGCATCGCGCGCGAGGCGATCTCGGCCAAGCGCTGGCACGACGGCTATTCGCCGCACCCCAGCCTGATCGCCCAGCCGCTGAGCCTTGGCGACCTGCTGGACAGGCCGGTCGGGGCGCAGCAGCCCGAAAGCGATCTGCGAATCGCGAGCTGATCTGGCGCGAAACACCCTCATCGTCACCCCGCGAACGCGGGGGCGGAGGGAAATCAGCGTCAGTCTATCGCGCGTTCCCCTCCCTGAAAGCGAGGGGAGCTTTTTTGGGGTGCATCAACGCTCCCGCCCCGCTCAAACTGCCCCTACCAGCGGCATCAGCCCGGGGTTCAGCGCCGCCTTGGCGTGCCGCCGCATGCGCTGTTCAGCCTCGTCGGCGCGGCCGGCCAGGATCGCCTCGGCAACCGCGAGATGCTCCTCGTGCGCGGCCTTGAGATACTCGCGAGCGGTGGCAATATCGTCCCAGTCGAGCGCCAGCGACGCCGCCGAGGCCAGCGGCAGATGATTGTTGCGCGACAAGGCGACGCCGATCGCACGATTGCCGCTGGTCTCGAGCAGCAGATCATGGAACGCGAGATTGTAGCTGTAGAACCGATCGACATGCTCGGGCGCGAAGTCTGCCCCTGCAAACAGCGCATCGCCCTCGGCCAGCACTGCCTTCAGCCTGCGTGCAAAGCCGGGCGCAATCGGGCGCGAGGCAATCAGCCGCACCGCCAGTCCTTCGAGCACGCCGCGCACCTCGATCGCATCGTCGATCTGGGCAGGCGTCACCCCGCGCGCCGCGTAGCCGCGCCGCCCGAGCTTGGCCACCAACCCTTCCTGCTCCAGCGTGCGCAGCGCGGTGCGCACCGGCATGCGCGAAACGCCGAAACGCTCGGCGGTCGATATCTCGGCGATGCGCTCGCCATCGGGAATTTCGCCTGAAACGATCATCTTGCGCAGGGCAAAGAGCACGCGCTGGCCAGGCTTCATCGGGGCAGTCATGTTGCCCTGTTTAGCCTGTGCATGCTTTCCAGCAACCCCTCCCATCCGGCTTGCACGCGAGCGGAAACTGGATTATTGGATCCAATAACGAACGTCCGCAGGAGAGACCGTCATGGCCACCGCCCCCGATCTGGAAGAGCGCAGCGCAGCGCGTGCCACCGCGCCCTGGCCGCGCAACGCCTGGTATGTCGCCTGCATGCCCGACGAGATCGAGGGCAAGCCGCTGGGCCGCACGATCTGCGGCGAGCCGATGGTGTTCTTTCGGGGCAAGGAAGGCAAGGTTGCCGCGCTGGAGGATTTCTGCCCGCATCGCGGCGCGCCGCTGTCGCTCGGCTTCGTGCGCGATGGTGCTCTGGTCTGCGGCTATCACGGACTCGCCATGAGCTGCCATGGCAAGACCGAGGGCATGCCCGGCCAGCGCGTCGGCGGTTTCCCCCCGATCCGCACCTTCCCGGTGATCGAGCGCTATGGCTTCATCTGGGTCTGGCCGGGCGATGCCGATGCGGCCGATCCGGCGAAGCTGCGCCATCTCGAATGGGCCGAGGACGAAGGCTGGGCCTATGGCGGCGGGCTGTACCATATCCGGTGCGACTATCGTCTGATGATCGACAACCTGATGGACCTGACGCACGAGACCTATGTCCATGCGACCAGCATCGGCCAGAAGGAGATCGACGAGGCCCCGGTCAAGACCCGGCTGGTCGGCGACGAGGTGGTCACCAGCCGCTTCATGGACGCGATCGACCCGCCGCCCTTCTGGGCCATGGCGCTGCGCGGCGCAGGGCTTCCCGATAGCGGCCCGGTCGATCGCTGGCAGCTCTGCCATTTCCACCTGCCGAGCAGCGTCGAGATCGAGGTCGGCGTCGCCCCGGTCGGCGAGGGCGGCTATGAGGCCCCGCTCGAGCGCAAGGCCTATTCGGTGGTGGTCGATTTCATGACGCCCGAAACCGAAGGCTCGCATTGGTATTTCTGGGGCATGGCGCGCCGCTTTGCGGTCGACGATGCCGAACTCACCACCACCATCCGCGACGGCCAGGGCAGGATCTTCGCCGAGGACATGGAAATGCTCGAGCGCCAGCAGAAGAATCTCGACCTTTACCCCGACCGCCGCCTGCTGCTGCTCAATATCGACGCCGGCGGCGTCCGCTCGCGCCGCCTGATCGAACAGGCGATCGCGGCGGAGGCGGGTTGAAGGCGCAGGTTTCTACGCCATTATGGAGCTATCGCGGGAGTTTATTTGACCCAGCCGCTTACGACACTGCATGACTGAACCCAGTCTTTCATTTCGCTTGGGTCGATGTCATGCCGCATTTTCGTTGTTATCTGATGGCGCTTTGCGCCGTTTGCCTGCCGATTGCTGCGCAGGCTGAGCCTTTCAGCTTTCCGGGCCTTGATGACCCCAAGCTGGCCGAAGCGATCGGGCAGGCGATGGAACGGCCCGATCCGCGCATCTGCGCGGAACTTTCGCCGCTCTGGGCGGAAGCGCTGAAGCGTTCGAAGTCCCCCACAACGGCGCTGGCGGTCATGTCTGCTAACATGGCGGTGCAATGCGCTATCGAGGAGGAGCGATATGAGGACGCCTCCAGCCTGATCGCCCGCACCGAGGCCAGGCTGGGACAGCAGGCGGTATTCGATTCCGTGGCGCTGGCACTCCATTCGCATCTGCGCGAGTTCGAGTTCGCGGTTGCGCGGATCGAAACAATTGCTAGCCGCAATGGCGGGGAAGTTCTGGCCAGAACGGAACCGGCCATGATCTACCAACTCAGCAACAACATTGCGCGCGCCAAGCGCCACGATCTGCGCGAGAAAATGTGGTCCGCGATTCACGCGTCGCCAGTTTTTCTGCAGCTTGACCCGGATTTGCGCGGTGGTGCCGCGATCAACCTGCTCAGCGTGAAGGCCGACAATGCCACCCTGAAACCCGAAGATGGCAAACTGATCGATCTTTTGGGCAATGCCGGCGCTTACGCGGTCATGCTGGCGGAAAGGCGCTATGCGCCGATCTGGCCCTATATGGAGGAGCGGGCGGGCGATGGCCTGGCGCGGATCATCAAGGAAGACCTTGCGCTCAACACTGCCCGTTACGAGGCGGAGCCGGAGAGCGGAGAACGACTTTCCGACCTGGGCTATGCGCTGCTGCAGGCCGGCGAGATACGCAAGCTCATCGATCTCACCGCGCAGTTCAATACGAAGGAAGCCGATTACAGCACGCTCGACGAGCGAGGCGCGTGGGTCGTGAACTACATGGCCATTGCGCTGATGGCCGATGGCCGGACAGAAGAAGGTCTGGCAGCACTGGGGCGGCTGGCGGCGCTCGATCCAGCGCAACACCCCTGGGTCGTCAATTACGTGATCAACTATGGCACCGCACTGGCCGAGGACGGGCAGCACGAGGCGGCCCTCAGGGCGCTGGACCGGGCACAGCCGGTCGCGGAGGAACACGGATCGGCTTATGCCCGCGCACTGGTCGCGGGGGAGCGCGCCTGTTCGTTGCACGAGTTGGGACGAACCAGCGAGGTGGCGCAGTATCTGTCGATTCTTGAACAGTTGCGACCCGATGCTCCTTCTGCCGTCATCGGCTATGCCATGTGCGCAGGGCGGGACGATCTGGCGATCGCCTGGGCGCTCGCCGCGCTCGCCAACGACAGGTCGCGCCCTGCCGCGATCAGCGAATTGCAGCCAGGCTATATGAGCGATAGCCCGCGCGTCGCGACAGCCCAGGAGCCGCATCAACTTCTCGCCAAAAGCCCGGAACTGGCCGCCGCGTTCGCAAAGGTGGCGCGGGTGGTGCCGGAAAGGTTCGCCCCCCTGGGCGGCCGCATCCGCTTTGCGCCTTCGCATGGCAAGCAGGGCATGGCCAAGCCCTGAGGGCGACGGACTTCGCGCCTACCTACAGCATTGTCAGTAGACGCGCGGGTATAGCTTGATAAGGTGCGCGCCATGCGTGTCTTGAAACGTCTGGCGCTCAGCCTCCTCGTCCTTGTTGCCGTTACGGCTATCGCGCTTGCGGTGTGGGAACCGCTGGTCGCCGAATCGGGCAAGGCCCCTCCCCAGCGGAAATATGACGTGGAGATCGTCCGCGACGATTTCGGCGTGCCGCATATCTTCGGCAAGACCGATGCCGATGTCGCCTATGGCGTCGCCTATGCGCATAGCGAGGACGATTTCTCGACCATTCAGGAAGTCGCAGCGATGACCCGTGCGCGCACCGGCGCGCTGACCGGACAGGATGGCGCAAAGGTCGATTTCGCCGCGCATCTGCTCGACATTCGCGGTACCGTCGACCGCAAGTACGATAGCCTGCCCGCCGATATCCGCGCGCTGCTCGATGCTTATGCGGCGGGCCTCAACCATTATGCCGACAAGCATCCCGACGAGGTGCGCCTGTCGGGCCTGTTCCCGGTCAACGGACGCGATATTGCCGCGGGCTTCGTGCTGCGCTCGCCCTTCTTCTTCGGGCTGGATTCGGTGCTCGGCGCGCTGGTCGAGGGCAAGGACCTGCCGGTTGAAGGCGGGCCGAAGCTTTCCGGCAAGGACGTCGCGCGGGTGACGCCGATCGGTCCCGAACCCGACATGAACGGATCTAACGCCTTTGCCGTCGCCCCGGCACGCTCGACCGACAATGTCACGCGGCTGATCTCGAACTCGCACCAGCCCTGGCGGGGTGGCGTCGCCTGGTACGAGCTGGTGGTGCATTCGGAGGAAGGCTGGGATTTTGCCGGTGCGACCTTCCCGGGTTCGCCCTACCCGTTCCTGGGCCATAACAAGACATTGGGCTGGACCAACACGGTCAACCGGCCCGACCTGATCGATGTCTACAGACTCGAGCTGAACGACGACAGGACGCAATACCGGCTCGACGGCAAATGGCGTGACCTCGAATCGAAGCGGGTCTGGCTGAAGGTGAAAATGGGCCCGTTCACCCTGCCCGTGCCGCAGACCGTCTATCGCTCGGCCCATGGCCCGGTGATCCTGAACGACAAGGGTGCTTTCGCGATCCGCTATGCCGGGATCGACGAGCTGAAGATGCTCGAGCAATATTTCCGCATCAACAAGGCGCGCGATTTTGCCGAATGGCAACAGGCGATGGCGATCCAGGGGGTGCCCGCGACCAATTTCATCTATGCCGATGCCAAGGGCAATATCGCGATGGCGTACAACGCGCTGTTTCCGGCGCGCAAGCCCGGCGCGAACTGGCGCGGCGTGCTGCCCGGCGACCGCAGCGACCTGATCTGGAAGACGCACCTGCCCTGGGACCGGGTGCCGCTGCTGGTCAATCCGGCCTCCGGCTATATCATGAACGCCAACAACACGCCGTTCGTCGCGGCGGGGCCGGGCGACGAACTGGATCGCGCGAGCTTCTCGGCCCTGATGGGCATCGAGGACGACATGACCAACCGCGCGCGACAGGCGATCAAGCTGTTCGAGGCGGCGGGGCAGATCGACGCGGCGACGCTGGCGCGGATCAAGTACGATGTCGGTTACGACAAGTCCGATTATGCGACCGGGTGGATCGACGCGCTGCTGGCGGTCAAGCCGGAGGGCGATGATCGCATTGTCGAGGCGCAGAAGCTGCTGCGCGCCTGGGACTGGCAGATGGACGGCAAGGGCAAGGGCGACGCCCTCGCGCTGATGCTGATGCGCCCGGCGATGCGGCAGAGCTATCGCCGCCTGCCGCTGCCCGATCCGCGCGAGGAACTGGTCGCCGCGATCGAGCATCTGGACAAGCATTTCAGCACGCTCGATCCGAAGCTCGGCACCGTGCTGCGGCTGCGCCAGGGCAAGGTCGATCTGCCGATGGACGGGGGATCGGACACGCTGCGCGCCGCCACGCTCTGGGATGTCGACGAGAAGGACGGCCGCTTTGCCGTTCGCCACGGCGACAGCTTCATCCAGTTCGTCGAATGGGATGCACAGGGCAATGTAACCTCGCGCTCGATCCAGCCCTTCGGCGCGGCGACGACCCGGCCCGAAAGTCCGCATTATGCCGATCAGGCGAAGCTGTTCGTCGAACACCAGACGAAGCCCGTCTATTTCACCCGCGAAGCGCTGATGCCGCATGCCAAGCGGCGCTATCGCCCGTGATTGCGCTTGAAACCGGTTGGGCAAGTCTTATGGTTTCGATCAGCAACCTGAAGGCGAAACCGGCTCCGCTTCGACAGACCGGTCGGACCCATCAGACAAGACCAAATTCCAAGAGAGGCACTTTCCCCATGCTCAAGCCCTTCCGCTCGCTTATCGCCGTATCCTCGCTGGCGCTGGCCGTCGCGCTTTCCCCCGCCCAGGCGCAGCAGGCCGCTCCGGTGGCCGAACTGGTCAAGACCGTGAACATCCCCTATCAGCAGTTCACGCTCGACAACGGCCTGACCGTCATCGTGCACGAGGACCGCAAGGCCCCGATCGTCGCCGTGTCGATCTGGTATGATGTCGGCTCCAAGCACGAGCCCAAGGGCAAGACCGGCTATGCCCATCTGTTCGAGCACATCATGTTCAACGGATCGGAAAACGCGCCGGGCGACTATTTCGAATATCTGAAAAAGCTGGGCGCGACCGACTATAACGGCACCACCTGGTTCGACCGCACCAACTATTTCCAGACCGTCCCCAAGGCGGGCCTGGAAGGCGCGCTGTTCCTGGAAAGCGACCGCATGGGCCATCTGCTCAACGGCGTGACCCAGGAAAAACTGACCAACCAGATCGGCGTGGTACAGAACGAAAAGCGCCAGGGCGACAACCAGCCTTATGGGCTGGTCGAGTACAAGCAGATCGAGATGCTCACCCCGCCCGAGCACCCCTATGGCCATTCGACCATCGGATCGATGGAAGACCTGCAGGCCGCTTCGCTCGACGACATGAAGAAATGGTTCACCGACCATTATGGCCCGAACAACGCCATTCTGGTGCTGGCAGGCGATATCAACGTTGCCGAGGCCAGGCCGCTGGTGGAGAAATATTTCGGCGACATCGCCAAGGGGCCTGAAGTTGCCAAGCTGAACCCGCCGCTGCCGACGCTCGACAAGGAGAAGGTCGCGGAAATGAAGGACAAGGTGCCCACCGCGCGCCTCTATCGCTTCTGGACCGTGCCCGGCCTCAATGACCCCGATTTTGCCGCGCTGGACGTCGCCGCGACGGTGCTCGGTGGCCTCGCCAGCTCGCGGCTCGACAATATCCTGGTGCGTGACGAGCAGACGGCGGTCGCGGTCACCGCATCGGCCCAGCCGTTCGTGCATGGCAGCATTTTCGAGACCTATGTCGATGTAAAGCCCGGCGTCGATGTCGCGATGGTTTCGAAGCGGCTTGACGAGATTCTCGCCGATTTCATCGCCAAGGGCCCGACCGCCGACGAGGTACAGCGCGTCGCCACCCGCGAGGCGGCACAGCGGATCAACGGCCTGGAACAGGTCGGCGGCTTTACCGGCAAGGCGGTGACGCTGGCCGAGGGCGCGCTCTATTCGGACGATCCGGCCTTCTACAAGAAGCAGCTCGACATGCTGGCCGCGATGACGCCCGCCAAGGTCACTGCCGCGATGCAGAAATGGCTGACGCGCCCCGTTGCCAAGCTGCATGTGCTGCCCGGTGAGCGCGACGCCTATCAGGAAGTCGCAGGCGGCGCCGGTCAGGTAACCGGCAGCGGCCCGGCGATGCGCACCGGCGTTCTCAATGCACCGGCATTCTATTCGAGCATGGCCGAAGACGCGATGGCGGCAGGCGCAGCCAGCAAGCAGCCGCTCGCTGCGGTCGATCGTTCGACCTTCCCCGAAGCAGGCGCGGTGCCCGATCTCGACTTCCCCGATGTCGAGGAAGCGACGCTGTCGAACGGCATCAAGGTGCGCTTCGCGAGGCGCACCGCCGTGCCGGTGGTGCGCGTGGCGGTGAGCTTCGACGCCGGCTATGCGAGCGACCCCAAGGATGCGCTGGGCACCAACAGCCTGATGATCGCGCTGCTGCAGGAGGGCACGCAGAAGCTCAATTCGGTGCAGCTCGCCGAGGCGCAGGAACGGCTGGGCGTCAACATCAACGCCTCGTCCGATCTTGACCGCACCATCGTTTCGATGAGCGCGATGAAGGCCAATCTCGGCCCCTCGCTCGACCTGATGGCCGATGTCATCCGCAACCCCGCCTTTGATGCCAAGGAGCTGGAGCGCGTGCGCGTGCAGCAGCTCACCCGCATCCAGGGCGAATTCACTCAACCGCAGGGCATCGCGCTACGCAACCTGCCGCCGCTGCTCTATGGTACCGCCCACCCCTATGGCGTGCCGCTGACCGGCACCGGCGATCCGGCGGTGGTCGCCAAGCTGACCCGCGATCAGCTCGCCGCCTATCACAGCCAGTGGATGCGGCCCGAGCGGGCATCGATCTTTGTCGTGGGCGATACCACGCTCAAGGACATGATGCCGATGCTCGAAGAGCGCTTCGGCAAATGGCCGTCGAACCGCATGGCACTGCAGCAGAAGGATTTCAGCGCTGCGATCCCCGAAGGCCAGGGCCGCATCATCCTGATCGACCGGCCCAATTCGCCGCAGTCGCTGATCCTCGCAGGTCAGGTGCTGAAAGCCAAGGGTACCGACAATCTGCTGCCGCTGGAAACCGCGAACGACATTCTCGGCGGCGATTTCCTCTCGCGCATCAACATGGACCTGCGCGAGACCAAGGGCTGGTCCTATGGCACCCGTACGCTGATCCAGCGGCCGAAGAACGACGTGCCGTTCCTCGCGTTCGCGCCGGTCCAGACCAACCAGACCGGCCCGTCGGTCGCGGCGATCATCCAGCAGATGAACGATTTCATCGGCTCCAAGGGCGTGACGCCCGAAGAGCTCGATCGCACGGTCAAGGGCAACAGCTTGGAGCTGGCGGGCACCTATGAGCGCTCGGCCGCTGTCTTGTCGCAGATGCAGTCGGACGCGCTCTATGGCCGCCCGACCAACTATGCCGAAAGCCTGGCCGCACAATATCGCAGCATGGATGCCGAGAAGCTCAACGGCGCGATGCGCGGTGCGCTCAACCCCAAGACGCTGACCTGGGTGATCGTGGGCGATGCCGCCAAGGTTGAGCCGCAGCTCAAGGAACTGGGCATGCCCGTCGAGGTTCGCCGCGCGGCACCTGCCGCCGGAGACAAGTGAGTCAATTACCCTTCAACCCACCACCAAGAGAGGACCACTACCATGTCAGTTGCTGGACAATATGATTGCGTGACCAAGTCGCCCATGGGCGACCAGAAGTCGGTGCTGACCGTCAATGTCGATGGCGACACCTGGACCGGATCGAATGCCGGCCAGATGGGCTCGCTCGACATCACCGACGGCAAGGTCGACGGCAACACGCTGACCTGGACCATGGACATGAAGGTGCCGATGCCGATGAAGCTCGAAGGCACCGCCACCGTCGACGGCGACGCCATCACCGGCCAGATCAAGGCCGGCGCGTTCGGCACCATGGCTATGAGCGGCACCCGCAAGGCGTAAGCCGGATCGATCCTCCCCCGTCGGGGGAGGGGGACCATCCGCAGGATGGTGGAGGGGTGTCGCCCGGAATGGGATGTGGACACCCCTCCGTCTCGCCTCTGGCGAGCCACCTCCCCTTCGAGGGGAGGATTTTTATTTGCGGTGCGCTTCGATCGGGTCGTTCGGATCGGGCGTCTCGCTCGACGAGACATGGTTGAGCGCGATCACCCAGCGTCCCTCCACCTTGCGCATCAGCCGGGTGTTGATGCCATATTGCGGGCTTTCTGCCCGTTCGAGCTGATAGCGGCTGATCAGCTGCGCGGCGTCCGGGGCCAGCATCTCCACCTTGATGTCATAGAAATGCAGCGTCCCGCGCTTTTCCGGCGCGCCGCCATAATCGCGGACATAATGGTCGAGCGTCCCCTGCCAGTCGCGCTGGAACTGCCCGCGCGAGACGAACACCACGCCGGGGTTGAGGAAGCCGCGCATATAGCCTTGGAAATCACCGCGATTCCAGGCCGCTTGCATGTCGGTGATGACGGCACGAATTTCCGCTTCGGGTGCGGGTTCTTCGGCCTGCGCAGGCGCTGCGGCGATGACTGCAAGGGCAGCCAAAGCCGTTCTCCGGCGAAAGCCGGAGCCCAGAGCGACCTTGCGCCCCTCGCTCCTGGATTCTGGCTTTCGCCGGAAAACGGGCAAGGCCTTACTTCTCATCCTTCCCTGCCTTGGCGAGCTTCGCCTTCTCGGCAGCGATGAACTCCTCCATCTTCTGCTCCATCACCGGCAGCGGCACCGATCCCAGCATCAGATAGGTGTCGTGGAACGGGCGCTGGTCGAAGGCGCTACCCAGCTCGGCC
>CAXRCQ010000227.1:0-8556 GCA_964228845.1 Blastomonas sp. | reverse complement strand
AGGAAGTTCAGCGACATGGCGACCATGCCTATCACCATCCGGCTTGCATGCGCCCAAGGGCGATCGGTCTTGAGCGCAGACCATCCGGGACCGGCCAGCGCAATCGGAATCAGCACGATGATGCCGGTCAGCTGGCGGTAGAACACGCTTTCGAGCACGTGAACACCGCGATCGGATGCGAGCTTCACGCAGGCGAACATGGCCGTGATCGAAATCGCTGCGAGCAGGCGGATGGCTATGGCAGGGAGCGCCTGATTGCCGGCAGCATTGGGGCTGGGAAGTGGGTCGGGCGAAGCCATTGCCGACCTGCTATCAGCAGTGACGGCGCGCGTCATCCCGGCAATGAGCAATTCCGCCGCAAAGCTGGCCTGCGATGCAAAGATTCCTGCATTTTCGCATCAGGCCTGGCCAAAAGGGCAGGGGCCTCTGCTCTGGCCAAAGCCGCGCGCTTCGATTAATCGCCTGCATAAACCGTGCGGCATCCTCCGCCCATCAGCTACAGGACGACCATGACCGACCAGTTCGAGCTCACCGAAGATCAGCTTGCCATCCAGGAGGCGGCGCGCAAGTTCACCGCCGACCGGATCACGCCCTTTGCCGCCGAATGGGACGAGAAGCACATCTTCCCGCGCGATACGATCAAGGAAGCGGCCGATCTCGGCTTCGCAGCGATCTATGTCAGCGAGGAAAGCGGCGGCATCGGCCTGGGACGGCTCGAAGCCGCGCTGATCATGGAGGCGATGGCCTATGGTTGCCCATCGACCAGCGCGTTCATCTCGATCCACAACATGGCGTCCTGGATGATCGACAGCTTCGGTTCGGAAGAGCTCAAGGCGCGCTACCTTCCCGATCTGGTGACCATGGACAAGATCGCCAGCTATTGCCTGACCGAGCCTGGCTCGGGATCGGACGCGGCCGCGCTCAAGACCAAGGCCGTGCTCGACGGCGAGCATTATGTGGTCAACGGCTCCAAGCAGTTCATCAGCGGCGCAGGCGCCAACGACGTCTATGTCACCATGGTTCGGACCGGCGAGGACGGCCCCAAGGGCATAAGTTGCCTGGTGATCGACAAGGACACGCCCGGTGTCAGCTTCGGCGCGAACGAGAAGAAGCTGGGATGGCACAGCCAGCCGACCGCGCAGGTAATCTTCGAGGATGCGCGCATTCCCGTCGCTAACCGTGTCGGGGCCGAAGGCGACGGCTTCCGGTTTGCGATGATGGGGCTGGACGGCGGCCGCCTCAATATCGGCGCCTGCTCGCTGGGCGGGGCACAGCGCTGTCTCGACGAGGCAATTGCCTATACCAACGACCGCAAGCAGTTCGGCAAGCGGATCAGCGATTTCCAGAACACCCAGTTCATGCTCGCCGACATGGCGACCGATCTGGAAGCGGCGCGCGCGTTGCTCTATCTCGCCGCCGCCAAGGTCAGCGCCAACGCGCCCGACAAGACGAAGTTCGCCGCCATGGCCAAGCGGCTGAGCACCGACAGCGGTTCGAAAATTGTCAACGATGCGCTGCAACTCTTTGGCGGCTATGGTTATTTGCAGGACTACCCGATCGAACGCTTCTGGCGTGACCTGCGTGTCCATTAGATCCTGGAGGGCACCAAACAGGTGATGCGGATGATCGTCGCGCGCGAAATGCTGCGCCAGTAAGGGAAACACCATGACCAGCGATATCCTGACCCGCACAGACGGCCGCACCGGCGTCATCAGCCTTAACCGCCCCGCTGCGATCCACGCGCTCACCACGCCGATGTGCCAGGCGATGACCGAGGCGCTGACCGGCTGGATCGAAGACCCCGCAATCGAGGCGGTCATGATCGACCATGCCGAAGGGCGAGGCTTCTGCGCGGGCGGGGACATCCGCATGCTCGCGACCAGCGGCGCGGCCGATGGGGCGGAGGCGCGCGAATTCTTCTTCATCGAATATCGTCTCAACCATCTGCTGTTCGTCTATCCCAAGCCGGTGATTGCGTTCATGGACGGCATCACCATGGGCGGCGGCGTCGGCCTGTCCATGCCTTCGCGCTATCGCATCGCGACCGAGAACACGCGCTTTGCCATGCCCGAAACGGGGATCGGCCTGTTCCCCGATGTCGGCGGCGGCTGGTTCCTGTCGCGTCTTCCGGGCCGGATCGGACAGTTTCTCGCGCTCACCGGGGCGCGGCTCGATGGCGCGGAATGCCATGCGCTGGGCCTGGCAACGCACTATCTGCCCGCGGACAAGCTCGCCGAGGCCAAGCAGCGCATCGCCGCCGCGCCGAACGACCTCGACGCCATCCTGGGCGAACTGTCGGTAGCACCGCCCGAGGCGCGCATACTGGGCAATCGCGAGCAGATCGACCGTCTGTTCGCATCGGATCGTTACGAGGACATCCTCGCCGCGCTCGAAGCCGATGGCTCGGAATGGAGCGCGAAGGAGCTGAAGACGTTCTCGACCAAGTCGCCGCAGACCTGCAAGGTTGCACTGCGCCAGCTCAAGGAAGGTGCGCAAATGCCTGACTTCGCTGCGGAAATGCGCCAGGAATATGCGATCGGCGCGCGCGTGGTGCAGATGCACGATTTCATCGAGGGCGTACGCGCACTGATCATCGAGAAGGACAATGCGCCGCGCTGGAATCCTGACACTGCAGAAGGTGTCACCGACGCGCTGCTCGACACCATCTTTGCGCCGCTGCCTGAGGATCAGGCCTGGACCCCCCTGGAGATTGCCCGATGACCTATGAAACGCTTCTCGTCGAACAGCGTGGTGCCGTTACGCTGATCACGCTCAACCGTCCGCAGGCGCTCAACGCGCTCAACAGCCAGGTGCTCGCCGATCTGATTTCAGCGCTGGGCGCGTTCGATGCCGATCCGTCGCAGGGTTGCGCGGTGCTGACCGGCAGCGAAAAGGCCTTTGCCGCCGGCGCGGACATCAAGGAAATGGCGAGCCAGAGCTTTGCCGACATGTACGGCAGCAATTTCTTTGCCGGCTATGACCGCGTCACTGCGACGCGCAAGCCGGTGATCGCGGCGGTCGCCGGCTATGCACTCGGCGGCGGTTGCGAACTGGCGATGATGTGCGATTTCATCATCGCGGCGGACAATGCCAAGTTCGGCCAGCCCGAAATCAAGCTCGCCGTGACCCCCGGCATGGGTGGTTCGCAGCGCATGGCACGCGCCATCGGCAAGGCCAAGACCATGGACATGTGCCTGACCGGGCGGATGATGGACGCCGCCGAGGCCGAGCAAGCGGGCCTGGTCGCCCGCGTCGTCCCTGTCGCTGATCTGATCGAAGAGGCGGTCAAGGCGGCCGAAACGATCGCGGGTATGGCGCCGCTGGCGACGCTGGCGGTCAAGGAAATGGTCAATGCCGCGTTCGAGACGACGCTGCAGCAGGGCGTGGTTTTCGAACGCCGCCTGTTCCACGGCCTGTTCGGCAGCGAGGACCAGAAGGAAGGCATGGCGGCGTTCGTCGAGAAGCGCCCCGGCAAATGGACGGGGCGGTGAGCGCCCCGCACGCCATCACTGGCTGACGCCACCCGTCAGGGCTCAAAGGCTCGACGACAGAGGTCTGGTAATCCCGCTCCGCTGTTCCATATATTGTGACAGATTGGAGACAAGGATGAATGCGACTGCCGCCCGCCCCGCCAAGCCGCCACCGCTGTTCCTGACGCTGGCTGAAGGCAGGGCCGTGTTCGAGCTGGGCGCGCATTACGCCTTTCGGCCCGCGCTCGCTCGGCTGCCCCGCGGCGATGGTCACAGCGTGCTGGTCCTGCCGGGTTTTCTGGCCGGCGATGGATCGACCAGGCCGATGCGCTCTCTGCTGACCCGGCTGGGCTATGACGCGCATGGTTGGGACATGGGGCGCAACATCCGCATCGACAATGCGCGCGAGGCGCAGATGAACGCCTTGCTCGATCGGCTCCACGCCAGCTCGGGACGCAAGGTGTCCATCATCGGCTGGAGCCTGGGCGGCGTCTTCGCGCGCGAAATTGCCAAGAACGCGCCCGACAAGGTGCGGCAGGTAATTTCGCTCGGCAGTCCGATCTCGAATGACCGCGGCCATACCAATGCGCGCCGTCTGTTCGAGCGCCTCAATGGCGCCGAGCCCGAACCGCTCCGCGCCGGACGCTTTCGCGAACTCGATCAGCCCCCGCCGGTCCCGACGACCTCGATCTTCAGCAGAACCGACGGCATCGTCGCCTGGCGCGGATCGGTGCAGCAGCGGGCAGGACAGACCGACAATATCGAGGTTCGCGCCAGCCATTGCGGTCTCGGCGTCAACCCGATGGTGATGTACGCGATCGCCGACCGTCTGGCCCAGCCCGAGGACGCATGGCAGCCTTTCGATCGCTCGGGTTGGCGTGGGCTGGTCTTCGGGTCAGCGGAGCCTGTGAGCTAGCGGACCATAGCCATCACATGGTCCGCCGCGAGCCGCCCGGTCTGGGCGGCACCGTTCATATAGCCCGTATGCGCATCGGACAGGTGCTCGCCCGCGAACAGGATTGCGCCTGAGGAAAGTGGCGGAGTTACCTTGCCGCTTTCTTCCTCGACCCAGAAGTGCCGTGCAAAACGGGTGGGCTGGCCGGGCCGGAAGCGCGAATAGGCACCTTGCGCGAACGGGTCCATCGCCCAGGCCGTCCGACGGACGCTGCGCGCGGCGAGGCCCGGCACGGCAGGCGCTATCTCGCGTTCGCACACACGGACCATGGCTTCGGGCGAAAGGTCCATCAGGCTGGAGGTCTGATTGCCACCGAAGAACCAGGTCAGCACGCCCGCGGGCACCGCATCCTGCCCTGCGCTTGCGCCCCAGAATTCGCTGAACAGCCCCGGATCGCCCCCTGTGCGCGCGGCCCAGGCAGCGCCGCCTGCGCCGGTAACCGATTCCCAGGGCCGCGTCGCGTAGCCGGCGTTGATCTTCTCGTTGCGCCCGCAGCTCAGCTCGCGCGTCAGAGCAAGCCACCAAGCAGGCAGCGTGTCGCCGAAATCGATGCCGCGCAGCACCTGAGCAGGAACGGTGACGATGACGCGATCGGCGACGACAGCCTCGCCATTGGCGAAGCGAAGTTCGATCGCCCTGTCCTTGCGCCGAAGGCCGAGCAGCGCGTGACCGGTCCTGATCCTTCCCATCAGCGGTTCGGCCAGCGCGCGCGGAATTGTCGAGGAGCCGCCTGCGAGGCTGTAGCGCTCGTCGCTGCCGGAGATCAGCGCGACCCGTTCGGTATCGATCGCAGGCAGGTTGAAGAACAGTTCGAGCGCGGACACCTCTTGCGGCTCAGAGCCGAATTCGGTGCGGATGGTCGCCTCGATCAGGGCGCGCGCGCGCGGGCTGGCGGCCGCGCCGACGGCATCGAGATACTGCCGCACCGACATCCTGTCGAACCGGAGTCCGTGGGTATCGAAATCCTCGTCCACGGCGGCGGCGTCAGTAGCGATGCGTTTCGCGAGCGGACGGAATTCGGCGACCAGCTCGGCTTCGGTCACCGCCTTGCCATCGACCACGAACACCTCGTGTGTCGCCATCGCGCCGCGATCGATCAGGCCTATATTGAAGCGCCTTGCGAGCGCGAGAATGTCGGTATGGTTGGTGTTCACCAGATGCGCGCCATCCTCGACATAAAGTCCCGCCTCGGGGGAGCCGTTCGAGGTGAGCACGCGGCCGCCGATCCGCCCGCGGGCTTCATAGATGGTCGCATCGAATCCGGCAGAGGTCAGGCGGTCGAGTGCGACCAGGCCAGCGAGCCCGGCCCCGATGATCGCGATGCGGCTGCTCTTGCTGATCCGGGCGTCGGCGGGCTCGATCAGGGAAGGGGCGAGGGCCATCGCGGCCATCCCGGCCAGCACCTGTCGGCGATCGAGGCCCGGACCTCGTCCGTCGGCTCTATCGGGTGCGGCCTTCGCCAGCAGTCCCCAGACGATTCCCGTTCCGCGCATGGCCATGCCTCCCCCGACAGCCGTTACGGAAAGCAAGGGTGATCGCATCGCACGCGGGCGTCAAGATTAATGGCCGGTTGCCAATGCAGGGGACTGGACATTGCACCGCAGCACCCCAAATGACGAACGCATCAAGGGAGCATATATGTTTCACAGCATCTGGGGGCAGTTGGCCCTCGCCATGTCGGCTCTGGCCGGCACCGCCGCCTTTGCCGACGCGCGGCGGATGCGCCGCAGCGATTTCGATCGCGTCGGCTTCATGCCCTGGACCGGCATCTCGATGATCGCGCTGACGGTGGCCGTGTTTTCCGCCGCCTTTGCGCTCAAAGGTCTGTAATTACAGGCAAGCCTCGAGGAACGCCTGTTCGAAGCCGAACTGGCGCGCCTTTTCCAGCGTATAGGGGCGCAGTCCCGTCGAGCGATACTCGCCGATGATCTTGCCGTCGCTGCCCTCGTCCATATATTCGAACTTGAACAGTTCCTGGGTGACGATCACCTCGCCCTCCATCCCGATGACCTCGGTGATGTTGGTGACGCGGCGCGAACCGTCGCGCAGGCGCTTGACCTGCACGATCAGATCGACCGATTCGGCAATTTGGCGGCTGATCGCTTCCTTGGGGATCTTGATGTCGCCCATCAGGATCATGTTTTCCATACGGCCGAGCGCCTCGCGCGGGCTGTTGGCGTGAAGCGTACACATCGATCCATCGTGGCCGGTGTTCATCGCGGCGAGCAGGTCGAAGCACTCCGCTCCACGAATTTCGCCCAAGATGATCCGGTCGGGACGCATACGCAGCGCGTTCTTGACGAGATCGCCGATGCTGATCGCGCCCTTGCCCTCGAGGTTCGGCGGCCGCGTTTCGAGCGGCAGCCAGTGCGGCTGCTGAAGGCGCAGTTCTGCCGCGTCCTCGATCGTCAGCACGCGTTCGCCCGGATCGATCATCTTCGACAGCGCGTTGAGCATCGACGTCTGGCCCGAGCCGGTCCCGCCCGACATGACGACGTTGAAGCCGCAGGCCCCCGCGATCTTGAGCGCTGTCGCCATTTTTTCCGACATCGCGCCCCAATCCTTGAGATTGTCGAGCGTGATCGGCTTTTCGGAAAACTTACGAATCGAGATGGCGGTGCCGCGCAGCGAGAGCGGCGGGATGATCACGTTGACGCGGCTGCCGTCCTTGAGGCGCGCGTCGGCGAGCGGCGTGGTCTGGTCGATGCGGCGGCCGACCTGGTTGACGATCCGCTGCGCGATCTGCAGCAGATGCTCCTCGTCGCGGAACTGGATCGGCGCGATCTGCAGCTTGCCCTTCTTTTCGATATAGGTCTGCTCGGGGCCATTGACCATGATATCGGTGATCTCGGGATCGTTGAGCAGCTCCTCGAGCGGGCCGAAGCCAAGCAGCTCGTCGATCAGCACCTTTTCCAGCGCGAACTGCTCGCGCCGGTTGAGCGTCAGCTTGAGTTCGGCCAGCACCTCGAGGATGATCGGGCGGAATTCCTCGGCCAGTTCGTCCTTGGTCAGCGTGGCAGCCGCTTCCGGATCGACGCGCTCGAGCAGACGCGGCAGCACCTGTTCCTTGATCTTGTGGACCGAGGCCTCGAAGCCTTCGACCTTGGGGCCGTTATCGGCTACCGAATTTGCACGGTCCGAAAGGCGCGTCATCGCATCGGACAGCGCGGCGCTTTCCGGCGTCATGTCGATCATGTCGAGACTGGGCAGATCAACGGAATCGAGATCGGGGAACTGGTCTCCGCCCATGTCGAGCGACAGGCCGAGGCGGGATTCGGGAGCGGCAGGGGCGGGAGCGCCCCCCTTCATCGGGCGAGCAACGCCGAAGCTCGGCCGGGCACCGGGCCCCATCTGTCCAATCCCGTTCTTTCTGCCAAACGCGCTCATGGTGACCGTTTTTTCCCGGATGATGTCGCAGACGACCGGAGGCAGCCGTCCTATCGGTTCATGGTGAATAGCCCGGAAACTTTGACAATGTCCTAACAGTCGGCCCTGCCAGACCCTTGCCGCGCCGCACCCGCCCCGTTGGTGCTTGCATCCGTGCCGATATAGGGCATTAAGCCGGGCAAAGGTTAACAACCCACCAGCAGGCGCGACGACTTGTCCGAAAATACGATGAACGCCGGGGAGAGCGGCGCTGCAGCCCGCAATCGCGGCGCGGGAATGCTGTTTGCGCTGCTGGGCTTCGCGCTGCTTTCGTGCGGCGACGGCCTGATCAAGTCGACCGCCGGCCAATGGCCTGGCATGGCGGTTGCGGCGCTGCGCTTCACGTTCGGGGCGATCGGGCTGGGCGTGGTGCTGCTGATCCGCGAAGGGCCGCAGGGTTTTCGCTTTCCGCGCCCGAAGGTGCAGCTTGCGCGCGGCTTTTTCCTTGCCGGGGCGACGGTGACCTTCTTCTCGAGCATCTTCCTGATGCCGCTGGCGACCGCGACCTCGATCCAGTTCATGGCCCCACTGCTAACAGCCGTGATCTCGTCGATCCTCTACAAGGAGCGGTTGAGTGCAGGGCGATGGGTCGCAACACTGATTGCCTTTGCCGGCGTGATGATCGTGCTCAGACCCAGCTTTGCGGATCTTGGCTGGGTGGCGCTGCTGCCGCTCGCTGCGGCCTTCGGGATGAGCGGGCTGATG
>CAXRCQ010000226.1:0-2085 GCA_964228845.1 Blastomonas sp. | reverse complement strand
CTTTGGAGACATGCGCGGTGAGGGTGATCTCTTCAACCCTGTCCCCGTCCGGTCCCCTGCGAAGGCAGGGGGCCATCTCCTGACCTATCGTGCGCGAGGCACCATCCGGAGATGGGCACCCGCCTTCGCGGGGGACCGGCTGATGCAGACCGATGGTGAGCGCATGAACCGTCACGCTCCTGCTTGCCAGTTCCACCGCCTCGCCCGCGCGCGCGAGATCATAGGCGCGATGGCCATCGACCTTGAGCGCGGAAAAGGCGGGCGGCACCTGTTCGATCGGCCCGGTAAAGCGCGGCAGCACCGCCTCGATCTCGGCCAGGGTCGGTCGCACGTCGCTGGTCGCTACCGGCTTGCCCTCGACATCGAGCGTGTCGGTCTCCACCCCGAAGCGCACCGTGAAATCATAGGTCTTGTCACCGTTGAGCATCTGACCAGTCAGCTTGGTCGCCTCGCCCAGTGCGATCGGCAGCACGCCGGTGGCGAGCGGATCGAGTGTGCCGCCATGGCCCACCTTGACCTTGCCGAAGCCGCCCTGGCGAAAGGCGCGCTTGACCGCGGTGACCGCGTCGGTCGAGCCCATGCCATAGGGCTTGTCGAGAATGATCCATCCGTGCATCATCGAGGCCGTTAGCAGGTCGTCCCTGCTTAACCAAATGCCAAGACGGGGCTGCTAATCGCTTTTGCCATGACCCGCCCGATCCTCTCGCTCGAACTCAACGAACTGTGCGCGCCGCTGCTGGAGCGCTGGATGGCGGACGGATCGCTCCCGAATTTTCGCCGCCTGCACCGGCAGAGCCATGTGTTCGAAACCCAGGCGGACACGAGCAGCCCCGAAGAGCTCGAGCCGTGGATCCAGTGGTATTCGATCCATACCGGTCTCGCTTATGACCAGCACCATGTCTTCCGCCTGACCGACGGGCGGTCTGCGAAGCATCGCGATATCTGGCAGGCGGCGAGCGAACATGGCAGCGCGGTGATGAACTTCGCCAGCATGAACGCGCGGCCCTTTGCCCGGCCCGGCTCGCTCTATGTCGGCGATCCGTGGAGCGAGCAGGGCGATGCCTATCCGCCCGAGCTCAACATCTACAACCGCTTTGTCGGGCATAATGTGCGCGAATATTCCAATGCGGAAAACCGCCTGTCGGCGAGCGATTATGCCGCCTTCGTGCGCTTTGCGCTGACGCACGGGCTGTCGCCCGCCACGGTGCTGCGGATCACCTCGCAGCTCGCGGGGGAGAAGCTCGGCAGCACGGGCAGCCATGCGCGTGTCGCGATCCTCGATGCGCTGCAATATGACGTGTTTGCGCATTATTACCGCCGCATCCGTCCGCGTTTTGCCAGCTTCTTCGCCAATTCGGTCGCGCATCTCCAGCACAGCTATTGGCGGCACATGGACCCCGATGCGTTCACGGTGAAGCCCGATGGGAGCGAGATCGGCCGCTATGCCAGCGCCATCCGCGACGGCTATGTCGCGATGGATGCGATGGTCGGGCGGTTCATCGATCTGGCGGCACGGCACGATGCGCTGATCGTGTTCCAGACCGCGCTCAGCCAGCAGCCCTTTGCGCGCTACGAGAATCAGGGCGGCCAGCATTTCCTGCGGCTGCGCGATCACAAGGGCTTTCTCGGCCGCTGCGGCATCGTCTCGCGCAGCGCCGACCCGACGATGACGCACCAGTACATGCTGCGCTTCGACGATCAGGCGCAGCGCGCGGAGGCCAAGACCCGGCTCGAGGCGTTTCGTCTGACCGATGGCTATCAGGTCTTCGCCACGCGCGACGATGGCGATGCCGACGCGCTCTATTTTGGCTGCCAGATCAGCTGGAAGATCGATGCCGAAACCCCGATGACCGATACGGCGACGGGCGAGACGCACAGCATCGGCGAACTGCTCTATGCGATGGAAGGCGTGAAGAGCGGCTGTCATCACCCCTCGGGGTCGCTGTGGATCGCCAATGGCCAGCATGTCCGCCATGGCGAGCCGGTGTCGATCCTCGACATCTACCCGACGATGCTCGATCTGATGGGCCTTGGCGAAGCTGCAGGCGAACGACGCGGCCAGTCGCTGGCCGGATCGCTCGGGTC
>CAXRCQ010000225.1:0-19897 GCA_964228845.1 Blastomonas sp. | reverse complement strand
CTCGAACATCCGCAAGGTCGAGAAGGCCATGCGCGATGCGCTGAAGAGCGACCGGGCGCGCATCCAGGTGGGCCGCATCTCGGGCTTCGGCCTGATGGAGATGAGCCGCCAGCGCCTGCGCACCGGCGTGCTCGAGGCCTCGACCCGCACCTGCCCGCATTGCGACGGCACCGGCCTGGTCCGCACCGCATCGTCGGCGGGCCTGTCGGCGCTGCGTCTTCTGGAAGAGGAGGCCGCGCGCGGCCATGGCAGCATCATCACGCTGCGCACCAGCCAGGAAGCATCGATCTACGTCCTCAACAACAAGCGCCGCGACATTGCCGAGATCGAGGAGCGGTTCGGCGTGCGCATCGAGATTCTGCCCAATGGGGAGAATGAAGGCGCGAAGATGGAAGTGACCGCCAGCGGCCCGCGTCCGGAAAAGGTCGTCACCTTCCAGCCGATCATCGACGATGACGACGACGATATCGAAGACGAGATCGACGAGATCGAGGAGGAGGAAGAAGTCGCCGAAAAGCGCGGCGGTCGCGGAAATCGCGGCGATCGCGGCGAACGCGGCGAACGCCCCTCCGAGCAGCGCAGCAGCGAGGAAGGCGAAGGAGGCGGCCGCTCCAAGCGTCGCCGTCGGCGTCGCGGCAAGCGCGGACGGCGCGATGGCGATCTGCCTCAGGGCGAGCCCGGCGTAGAGGCTGAAGTCGAAGCCGCCGATCAGGGCGAAGATGCGGTCGCAGCAGCGGATGCCGAAACTCCGGTCGACGCCGAAGCGAGCGAATCGGTCGAAGCCACCGAGGATGGCGGCGAGACCAAGCCCAAGCGCGCGCGTCGCGGTCGCCGTGGCGGTCGCAATCGCAAGAATGGCGAGGCCGGCGACGACAGCGCCGAACCCGCTGGCGAGGACGCACCTGCCGAAGCGCCTGCCGAACCGGTGAGCGAGGAAAGCGAGGTTCCGGCAGAAGCTGAAGCCGAGCCCGTCGCCGAAAAGCCCAAGCGCAAGCGCGCCTCTCGCGCCAAGAAGCCGGCCGCAGAAGCTGAAGCTGAGGCTCCCGCCGAAGCGCCAACGGCCGAAGCTGATGCCGAGGCCGGGCCTGCTGAAGAGGCCGAGCCTGCTGCCAAGCCCAAGCCCAAGCGTGCTCCACGCAAGAAGGCCGCTCCCAAGGCAGAGGCTGCTGAAACGGTGGCTGCCGAACCTGCACCAGTGGTTGAGGCCGAACCTGCCGCTCCCGCAACCGGAGCAGAGGCCGCCGAAGCACCCGCCGAAAGCACCGAACCGCCGCGTCGCGGCTGGTGGCAGCGCACTTTCGGCAACTAAAGGGTATTAAGTCGCAACAAAAAGGGGTGCCCCGCCGAACCGGCAGGGCACCCCTTTTTCGTACCCGTTGATCGCGCGAGGATCAGTCGGTGGCGAGCGCCGCCTCGAACGCATCGCCGATCGCGGCCATGTCGCGATCGAGCTGAGCCTGGGCCGCTTCGCCCATTTCCGCCAGCGCCACCATCTGCGGCATCGAGATGCCGATGCGCAGCGTGCCGCGCACCTTACCCGCCATTTCCAGCCCCTGGAAGCGGGCGCATTTGACCGGCTGGCCCAGCCGCACGCCCGACTGCATCATCTTGAGCTGGATCGCGGTCGCGCCGTCGAAATCGATCGCCCTGCCCTCGCCACTCAGGTCCACGGTGGTCAGCGTGCGCATCTCGATCGGGTGCGCACCTGCCGATTCGCGATCGGCAAAGGGATAGGGGGTGACGCGCGTGCCGCCGATACGGTCGACCAGCGCCAGCGAGGCGCTGCGGAACTGTTCGACCACGCGCGCGATGGTGTGGAAATCGAGCGCTTGGAACCGCTCCAGCTCGAACAGCGCCGCCGCCAGACGCACGGTGAGCCCGGCATTGCCCGATTCCGGCAGGCACACTGCACCCGCCCAGCTTTCGGGCAGTTCGGCGCGGCGGAAGATCGTCGCCATGCCCTCGCCCAGCGGCGCAACCCGCTGCGCCGTCGCGCGCGGTACCAGCGCGAAACCGGAAAAGGGTGGTCCGCCCATGAACTTGGACCCGGTTAGCAGCACCACCGCGCCGCGCATCAGATAGGCACCGATGGCAGGGCTGGTGATCCGCGCCTGGCAGGCATCGACGACAAAACCGATCGAATCACCATATTGCGTGATCAGCGCATCGATATCGTCGAGATGCGGCAGGATGAGCCCGGTCTTCGATCCGTGGACCACATGCAGCAGCGGGAACTTTCCTGCGACGAGCGCGCGCTCGATCTCGCTGCGCATCGCCGCCAGGATGACGGCGCTGTCGAACGCCTCGCCAAAGCCGTTGCGGACCGAAACCTCGGACAGCGACACCGGCGCGAGCCCCGGCACCGCATGGCCCTTGCTGGTCGGCATCCCAAGCGCAGTCTGCGCGGCAAAATACTGGCCCGCTGCGCTCAATATGCAGCCGCTGCCTACCTCGTCCGCGCCGAGCAGCACATTGTGGATGCCGTGCGGCGCGCGTCCGGCAAAGGCCTGCAGCGCGATATATTCAAGGTCGGTGCCCGAGGCTGAAAAGGCGATATCGGTCCCCTGCGGCAAGCCGTATGCCGCCACGATGCGATCGCGCAGAACACTCAGATGCCCGGCATAATCGGCCCCCGTCATGTCCGGGGTGATCTCGTTTTCAGCCACGAACTGGCACAGATGATCGAACGCCGGTTGCGAAATGTCGTTCGCTGTCGATGACGCATAGGTCACCGTCTGGCGCGGGAATGGCGAGCTGAAATATTTGTTCGTGCCATCGGCATTTGCGGGGACGATGCGTTCGTCTCCGCCGATCGTCAGCAGATGGCTGACCGTCTTGTGCAATTCCTGTTGCATCAAACTTATCTTTCGCTGCGCCCCCGAAGCGGATAAGGGCGCGGCTATAGGGGCGCTGGCCATTTAGGCAAGCCGCTTTGACCGGACGCCCGCCCGCAAACCCGAAGAAAGTGTGTTTTGCCGTGAACCAATATCCCGCCCCACTGACCATCGATGCCAAGACTCGCGAGACGCTGAAGGTGCTGTTCCTCGCCAAGCATGCGCTGGGCGACGGCTCGCTGCACCCCGAGGATGGCAACCACGCCGTGTATCACAACGAGGTCCGCACGATCCTGGAAGGGCTGTTCGACAATCTGCAGGTGGGCAACCAGTACGCGATGCTGTTCGACCCGCCGGAGGTCGATTTCGTCTTCTCGCTGCTCAACCGCGGCGGCTTCGTGAATTCGGAAATGCTCGTGCCCTTGCTGTGCAACCGCAAGGGCCTGCCCTATCTGGGCGGCAGTCCGATCCTGCGCGGGCTTTCGGACGACAAGCACCTTTCCAAGCTGGTCGCCCGCGCGCGCGGCATCCCCACCGCCGATTGGGCGATCTATCGCAAGGGCGGCCCGGTCGACGAGAAGCTCTGCCCGATAGCCGAGCGCATGGTGATCAAGCCCAATGCCTCATCGGCCAGCTGGGGCGTGCGGGACGCAGGCGACTGGGCGGGCGTGAAGGACGCAATCGCGGCGATTCATGAGGAAGGCCATGACGCGATCGTCGAGCCGTTCCTGACGGGCAGCGATGTCGAGGTGCCGGTGGTGACGATGCACGGCCGCCCGCTGATCCTGCCGATGATGCTGTTCGAACAGGCCGATCCCACCCATCTGCGCACCTATTGGGAAAAGCGCGACCTGGTCGAGCGCGCCAGCAAGTACGAGCTGGTCGATTTCGAGGGCTCGCCCTTCGAGGCCGAGATCGCCGCGCATACCGCCAATCTGGCGCAGGAATTCGTGCCGTTCGATTATGGCCGCTATGAATTCCGGCTCGATGCCGAAAAGGGCGAGCTACATTTCCTCGAGGTCAATCTCAACTGCAACCTGTGGAGCCAGAAGGTCTTCGGCCGCTCCGCCGTCCGCGCCGGGTGGACGCAGGAACAGCTGATCGAGACGATCGTCGCAGAAAGCCTGCGCAGCCACGGACTGATGGATTGATCAGCCCAAGGCGCGTCGAACCGCTTCCGGCTCACCTTCGATCACGGTCAGATAGGCCAGCAAGGCACTATCAGCACGACTGCGCCCCTGCTCCAGGTCGCGCAAGCGCGCCAGGTTTATACGATAGGTCGCCGCAAAGCGTTGTTGGCTGAGGCCGGTCTGTGCGCGAATCGCCCGCACCCGGCGTGCGGACGCAATCCGCGCGAGTTCGTCATCAGTCAGTGGTGGATTGTCCGGATCATCGGCGGCCTGAGCGGTCAATTCGGCATCGGTCATGGCATCCAGCCGAGCAGCCTGATTGCTGTCCAGCTTGGGAAGGTTCGTCGGATCAAGCTTGAAACGCGTCATATTGCCTCAGTTCCTTGGCATTGCATCGTCGGGTCGAGATGATGCGGATCGTGCCCCGTCGGATGGTATAGATCAACGCGAAGACCCGCTGGTCGATCATGCCCACCACCTTGCGCCGCTGCTCGCCATCCAGGCTTCGCGAGGCGTCCAGATCGACGCGACCCTCATCAAGAAATACGCGCGCAGCATAGTCGAAGCTGACACCATGCTTGGCGAGATTGACTGCGGCTTTCTGCTCATCCCAGTCGAAATCCATTGCTCGCCCCCAAAATCTCTATACGGAAATTCCGTACAAAAGTCGAGCATCGGTTTCACAGCGTGAGCTTGGAGGAGCTTTTTGCAACTCGGGCCCATCAGCCGTTGAGCCTTGGCACCAAAATGTCTATCTAGGCTCCCGGACGCATTGAAGGACGAGGGATTTTCCATGGCTACGTTTACGCTCCCGGCGAACAGCAAGATCACTGGCAAGGGCCAGGCGTTCGGCGCGAAGACCGGCGGGCGGCTGAAACGGTTCAAGGTCTATCGCTACGACCCCGACAGCGGCGAGAACCCGCGCTACGACACTTTCGACATCGATCTGGACGATTGCGGCCCGATGGTGCTCGACGCGCTGATCAAGATGAAGTCCGAGCAGGATTCGACGCTGACCTTCCGCCGCTCGTGCCGCGAGGGCATTTGCGGATCGTGCTCGATGAACATCAACGGTCGCAATGGCCTGGCCTGCACCACCGCGATCGAGGACTGCAAGGGCGAGGTGCGCATCACGCCGTTGCCGCATATGGACGTGATCAAGGACCTGGTCCCCGATTTCAGCCATTTCTACGCGCAATATGCCTCGATCCGCCCCTGGCTGCAGACCGTGACCCCGGTGCCCTCGGGCAAGGAGCGGCTGCAATCGCCCGAGGATCGCGCCAAGCTCGACGGGCTGTACGAGTGCATCCTGTGCGCCTGCTGCTCGACCAGCTGCCCCAGCTATTGGTGGAATTCGGACAAGTTCCTGGGCCCTGCCATCCTGCTCCAGGCCTATCGCTGGCTGGCCGACAGCCGCGATGAGATGACCGGTGAGCGGCTCGACGAGCTGGAAGATCCCTTCCGGCTCTATCGCTGCCACACGATCATGAACTGCGCCAATGTGTGCCCCAAGGGCCTGAACCCGGCACGCGCGATTGCCGAGATCAAGAAAATGGAGGTCGAACGGCACGTCTGATCGGCGCATTCGCCGACAGACCCGTTCGATACCCCCGCAAAGGTGGACGTACCAGCCCTCAGCAAACCCGACGAATTCGAGTTCGGCCCGGACCCCGATCGTCCGGGCTGGATGCGCTGGGCGCTGCGGGAAAAGAACCGCTATAACAGCACGCTTGGGCCCATGTGGGTGATGAAGCGCGACGACGGCGTGGTCGTCGTGCGCACCGAGCCGGGGCATCTGCAGGGCAATCTGGCCAATAACGTCCATGGTGGCGCGATCCTGACCCAGGTCGATATCGCGCTGTTCGTCTGCGCCCGGCTCAACGGATCGCTGCGCCATGGCCCTGCCGTCACGCTCGACCTCAACAGCCATTTCGTCGGCGCGGGCAAGGTCGGCCAACCGCTCGATGCCGAGGTCGAGATCATCCGCGAGACCGGACGGCTGATGTTCCTGCGCGGACTGGTGGTGCAGGCGGGCGAAACGGTCTGTGCGTTCACCGGCACCATCCGCAAGACCCCTGCCCCGCGAGATCAGCGCCAGTGACCGGCACGCTCGCCCGGTATGACAGGCTGGTCAGCGCGGGCGAGTTGCGCCCCGATGCCGATCAGCGCGCCGCCGCCGTGCGCTTGCAGGCGATGCAGGATGCGCTGGAGGCCGTCCCGCCGCGAGGTTCGCTGCTCTGGCGATTGATGGCCCGCGAGCCGAAACCGGAGCCCGTGCGCGGCCTCTACATGTTCGGCGGGGTCGGGCGCGGCAAATCGATGCTGATGGACCTGTTCTACGAATCGGTCGACATCCAGCGCAAGACCCGCGTGCATTTCCATGAGTTCATGCAGGATATCCATGCCCGGCTGCGCGTCGAGCGCGACAAGATGCAGGGCGACCCCATCCCGCCCGTCGCGCGGCAGTTCAGCGACAATTACCGGCTGATCGCGTTCGACGAGATGGTGGTCAACAACAGCGCCGATGCGATGATCATGTCGCGGCTGTTCACCGCGATCATCGAATCGGGCGTGACCATCGTCACCACATCGAACCGCCCGCCCGACGACCTGTACAAGGACGGGCTCAACCGCGAGCATTTCCTGCCCTTTATCGCGCTGATCAAGAACCGGCTTGACGTGCTGTCGCTCAACGGCCCGGTCGATTACCGGCTGGAGCGGCTGTCGGGCACCGATACCTGGCACGTGCCCAATGGTCCGGAAGCCACGGCTGCGATGCGCACCGCCTTCTTCCGCATGACCGACTATTCGCCCGACGATGCCGCACACGTACCGAGCGCCGATGTGCCGATCAGCGGCGGACGGACGATCCATGTGCCCAAGTCCTTGAAGGGCGTCGCCGTCTTCTCGTTCAGGAAATTGTGCGGCGAGGCGCGCGGCGCGCCCGATTATCTCGCCATTGCAAGGCGCTACCATACCGTGTTCCTAGTCGGCATCCCGAAGCTGGGGCCGGAAAACCGCAACGAGGCAGCACGGTTCGTGACGCTGATCGATGCGCTGTACGAGATGAAGGTCAAGCTGATCGCAGCTGCGGATGCTGAGCCGCAGGACCTGTATGCCAGCGGCGATGGCCGGTTCGAGTTCGACCGGACGATCTCGCGGCTGATGGAGATGCAGTCGGACAGCTATCTCGCGCTTGGCCATGGTGCGCGGTCTGCCGGGGAAGACGCCGTTCCCGCTACGCTGTGATGCGACAAATTACGTCGCAAAGCTTTGCAAAACCAACATAAGTTTGCGTCTGTCGGATGAACCGGGCTATCAAGGTGACGTTTCCCCGACGGACCCAAATCCATGCTGAAACGACTGGCCATCGCAACCGGATGGGCGCGCAGAACGCGCGGCTCCCCGGTCGCGCGGACCGCAATCGCGCTGGGAGCCTGCGTCCTTGGCGTCGGCGGCCGGCTGCTGCTCGATCCCTATCTCGCCGGAACGCCGTTCATCACCATCTTTGCCGGCATTGTCCTGGCTGCGTTCTTCGCGGGCTTCTGGCCTGCCATGCTGACGACATTGCTGGGTGCGGTCGCACTGGAAATCCTGGTCATGCCCTTCATGGATGTCAGCCAGCCGATCGGCATGAACTGGCTGCCTACCACCTTCTTTGTGCTGACCAGCCTGATGATCGCCCTGATCATCGAGAGCGTGTTTCGCGCGCATGACGACCGCATGGCGGTGGCCGAGGAACTCGCCCGCATGAATGCGGGGCTCGACGATCTGGTGGCCGAGCGCACTGCCCAGCTCGAACAGCAGATCGAAGAGCGCCAGATTGCCGAAGCCCGGCTGCATCAGGCCGAAAAGCTGGATGCGATCGGCCATCTGACCGGCGGCATCGCGCATGATTTCAACAATATGCTGGCAATCATCACCGGGTCGCTCGATCTTGCCAAGCGCCGCATGGGGATGGAAGGCGATGCAAGGATCGTCAGCCATATCGACAATGCCGCAGATGCTGCCGACCGCGCCGCCGCGCTGACCCACCGGTTGCTGGCTTATGCACGCAAGCAGCCGCTCGACCCGCGCAGGCTCGATGTCAACGTGCTCGTCGGATCGGTCAACGCGCTGCTCGAGCGCACGCTGGGCGAACAGGTGGAGATCGTCATGCAGCTCGACCCTGAGCTCTGGCCCTGCATCGCCGACCAGACCCAGCTGGAAACCGCGATCATCAACCTCGCGGTCAATGCGCGCGATGCGATGCCCGATGGCGGCAGGCTGTTCATCGAGACCGCTAATGTCACGCTCGATTCAGCCTATGCCAGCCAGCAGGATGATCTGGCCCCGGGCGATTACGTCCGCATCGCGATCAGCGATACCGGCATCGGCATGTCCCCCGAGGTGCAGGCACGCGCGCTCGATCCGTTCTTCACCACCAAGGACGTCGGCAAGGGCACGGGCCTGGGCCTGAGCCAGGTCTATGGGTTTTTGAAGCAGTCAGGCGGACACCTCAATCTCTATTCGGAACAGGGCAAGGGCAGCACGGTCAAGCTTTACGTTCCGCGCGCTGCCTCAGGCGAAGGTGTTGATCCGTCCGATGCGGGCACCCAGATGCGCTTCTCCCCGCCGCAGAACCTGACGGTGCTCGTCGTCGAGGACGACCATGGCGTGCGCGCCATGGCCCGTGCGAGCCTTCAGGAACTGGGCTTTGTCGTGCACGATGTCGACAACCCGATAGAGGCGCTGCAACTGATCGAAAATGGTCTGATGGTCGACCTGCTGTTCACCGACGTCGTGATGCCCGGCATGAACGGACGTCAGCTTGCCGATCGGTTGCGCGCGATGCGCCCGGATCTCAAAGTGCTTTACACCACGGGCTATACGCGCAACGCCATCCTGCACAATGGCGTGATCGACAACGATGTCGTGCTGCTGGTCAAGCCGTACAGCGTCGACGATCTCGCGCGCAAGATCATGGACGCGCTCAACCCGACGCTGAACTGACCTGTCAAAGCTCGAACCGCACCCCCTGTGCCAGCGGCAGCGCACGCGAATAGTTCACGGTACTCGTCTGGCGGCGCATATAGGCCTTCCAGCTGTCCGATCCGGATTCGCGGCCGCCGCCGGTCTCCTTCTCGCCGCCGAATGCCCCTCCGATCTCGGCGCCCGAAGTCCCGATATTGACATTGGCGATGCCGCAATCGCTGCCTGCCGCTGCAACAAAGCTCTCGGCTTCGCGCAGATCTGTGGTGAAGATCGACGATGACAGGCCCTGGCTTGCAGCGTTGTTGAGAGCGATCGCCTCCTCCAGATCGTCATAGCGCAGGCAGTAGAGAATGGGCGCGAAGGTCTCGCGCAGCATCGGGCCGGTCTGCGCGGGCATCTCGACCACCGCCGGACGGACATACACCCCCTGGCCGGGTCCCGCGATCCGCTCACCACCATGCACGGTGCCCCCGGCCCCGCGCGCATCGGCCAGTGCATCGCGCATCGCGGCATAGGCGGCCCCGTCGATCAGCGGCCCGGCCAGATTGGCGGGATCGCGCGGATCGCCGATCGGCAATCGCGCTGCGGCCGAGATGATCCTGGGCACGAAGCTATCGTAGACCGACCGATGCACCAGCAACCGCCGCAGCGAAGTGCAGCGCTGCCCGGTCGTGCCCATGAAGCCGAAGGCACAGCCGGTGAGCGCAAGGTCCATGTCCGCGCTGGGAGCGACGATGGTCGCGTTGTTGCCGCCGAGCTCGAGCAGACTGCGGGCAAAGCGCTTTGCCGCAGCCTGGCCGACGGTACGTCCCATCGCGGTGCTGCCGGTCGCCGATACCAGCGCGATGGCCGGGTGATCGACCAAAGCCGCGCCCGTCGCTGCATCGCCCAGCACCAGTTGCGCCAGCCCCTCGGGTGCATCGGGGCCGAAATCGCGCGTCACCTTGTCGAAAAGTGCCTGAACGGCGATGGCGGTGAGCGGCGTCTTCTCGGACGGCTTCCACATGATGCTGTTGCCGCAGACCAGCGCGAGCGCGGCGTTCCACGCCCAGACCGCGACGGGAAAGTTGAACGCGGTGATGATCGCCACCGGCCCCAGCGGGTGCCAGGTCTCGCTCATCCGATGGCCGGGCCGTTCGCTCGCAATGGTCAGGCCATGCAGCTGGCGCGACAGGCCCACTGCGAAATCGCAGATGTCGATCATCTCCTGCACCTCGCCCAGCCCCTCGGACAGCGGCTTGCCGCAATCGAGCGTTACCAGCAGGCCGAGCTCCGTCTTGCGCGCGCGAAGCGCCTCGCCAAATCGGCGCACGAGTTCGCCGCGGCGGGGTGCAGGAACAATCCGCCACCGGGCAAATGCATCGCGCGACTGTTCTGCCATCTGCGAGACCGCTGCTGCAGCCACCGGCTCAAAACCGGCAATGTCGAGCCCATCGACGGGGCTAGAGATGGTCAGCGGGCCTTGCGGTTTACTTACGCCGAAAGTCGCAAAAATATGTTCGACATCAATCTTGCTGGGGTTCATCTTTGCCTCAATAAGCCATTTCATCGGCCGACCATGACGAGAGGCCGACCAAAATCGGCCAATTAGCGATCAACGAATGTAAAGCTATGTAAAAACGTATACGGGGGGACTCGCCAACAACCGCAAAAACAGGCATTTGCATGTTTAACAAGTGCTAAATGCAACCGGGGCGCACGTCTGGGGGGAATGGAATGCGCATCGCTATCGCGGACGATGACGCCAGCAGTCTGGCCTTTCTTGAAAACGTTGTCACTGGCATGGGGCATATATGCGCCCAGTTCGCGGATGGCGAGCGGCTGTCCGCCGCCCTGTTGAGGGACACGTTCGATCTGGTGATGCTCGACTGGAACATGCCGGGGCGGACGGGTCTTGAAGTGCTCGAGTGGATGCAGGCCACGATCGACGATGCGCCGCCGGTCATCATGCTGACCGCGCGCACCTCCAAGCGCGATGTCACCGATGCGCTCAATGCCGGGGCGGACGACTATATCTGCAAGCCCGAGGAAGAAAGCGTGATCGCTGCGCGCATCTCCGCCGTGCTGCGCCGGACCACCGGCAGCACGAGCATGGAGAAGATCGCCGAATATGGCAGCTATCGGCTCGATCGCATGGCCCAGACGATCCGTCATGCCGATCAGGACATCGTGCTGACCGCCAAGGAATTCGAACTGGCGGACCTGCTGTTCCGCAACCGCGACCGCACCCTGTCGCGCGCCTATATCATGGAAACGATCTGGCGGACGAGCGCGGATCTGGCGACGAGAACGCTGGACATGCATATTTCGCGCGTCCGGTCCAAGCTCAACCTGAAGCCGGAGAACGGCTTTCGCATCTTCACCGTTTTCGGCTATGGCTATCGGCTGGAAACCATCGATCCGGCCAAGGACCCTGCAACCACCGAATGACCCTGCGTGCCGCGCCGTCTTTCTGGCTGATGCTGCTCACCTTGCTGCTGGGCAGTGCATGGTTTGCGCCTCGGTCGGCAGCGGCACAGGCTGGCGGTGACGACACGATCATCTACACCGTCCGCAAGGGCGACACGCTGATCCAGCTGGCCCGCGATTACATGATCCGGCCCACCGACTGGCAGCCGGTGCAGAAGATCAACCGGGTCGCCGATCCGCGACGTCTTGTTGTCGGCAGCCGCCTCACCCTTCCGATCCGACTGCTTCGGGCACGCACGGCGACCGCCACCGTCGCTGCCTTTCGCGGTCAGGCGCTGGCATCGCCTTCGGGCAATGGGGCCCAGGCGGTGACGATCGGGCAGGTACTCGGCGAAGGCGCAAGGGTGACGACAGGGCCGGCCTCGTCGCTCTCGCTCGCATTGACCGATGGGTCGGTGATCACCCTGCCCTCCAACAGCGCGCTAAAGATCGGGCGGCTGCGCAGGCTGCTGATCACCGACAGTATCGATTATGACCTGATGCTGGAAAGCGGTTCAGTGCGCAGCCGCGTCACGCCCTTCCGCAACCGCGACGACCGCTTTCGCCTGCGCAATCCGATCGCGGTCTCTGCCGTGCGCGGGACCGATTTCCGCACGCATTTCGACGCCGCAAGCGATACCGCGCGGTCGGAGCTGATCGAAGGCGGTATCGCGCTCGACACCGGATCGGCGAAGGAGACTGCGCTTGCCCCCGAATTCGGCGCGGTGATCGGCAGAGGCGGTGCCATCGCGGTCGAACCTCTGCTGCCCGCGCCGCAGCTTCTGAGCGGTGGCGGCGTGCAGCGCGCTCCGGCACTGGCATTTGCGGTGCAGGATGTGCCCGGTGCGATCCGCTATCGCCTGCAGATCGCGCGCGACAGTGGCTTTGTCGATATTATCGAGGATCTGCCCGGCAGCGGCACGGCGTTCACGCTCGATGCATTGGCCAACGGCAATTATTTCGCCCGGTTCACCGCGATTGCCGCCTCGGGGCTTGAGGGCTTGCCGGAAACGGTCGCTTTCCGCCGCCGCCTCGCGACTGCAACCCAGGCGGCCGTGGCGGGAGAAAATGGCTATGTCTTCCGCTGGGTCGGCACCGGGGATGGCGTGCGTCGCTACCATTTCCAGCTGCGCCGCGAGGGCAGTCCCGTGCTGTTGGTCGATGAGGCCGGCCTCTCCGGATCGTCGATCGTGCTGAGCGATCTGCCACCCGGTCGCTATCTGTGGCGCGTGGGAACCACCACCCACAGTCCGGAAGAAACCGACATCGACTGGACGGCATTCGAGAGCTTTGCGCTTGAAGAGTGAGCCTGCCGGATCGGCGGGTCTCAGACGCCGTTTCCGCATTGAATGGGCCTGGGTATCGGCGCTGGCATCGGCGGTCGTCACCGCCGCACTGATCGGTGGATGGACGCAGCCCGCCGATGACCTGCTCTACGACGCCGCGATGCGGCTTGCCCCTGCAAAGGCGGACGAGAGCGTGCTGATCGTCGCGATCGACGAACCCAGTCTTCAGGCGCTGGGCCGCTGGCCCTGGCCACGCCGATTGCATGCAGAGCTGCTCGATCGCCTTGCCGAGGCGAGGCCGCGCTCGGTCGCGCTCGACCTGCTGCTTACCGAACCGGCCGATGACGATGCCGCGCTGGCCGCTGCCATGGGTCGTGTGCCAGTAGCGCTGCCGGTGCAGTTTCTGGTCCCAGGCCGTGACGGCCGGGCATTCGAACGGCTCGATCCGGCACCGGCGCTGGCGAACCGGGCCGCAGGCATGGGCCATGTCAACACGGCGATCGATGCCGATGGCACGGTGCGCGCCGCCGCGCTGTGCTTTACTCCTGCCCAGAGCACCATCGCCGTCGACCACCTGATGAGGATCGGGCGCTGGCCGGACGCAGCCGCAGCTTGCGAGCCGCAGCGCTTGCGGTTCGCGCCGCCCGAGAGCTTTGCAACGATATCCTATGTCAGCGTGCTGCGCGACGAGGTTCCTCCGGCGTTGATCGCGGGACGGCGCGTGCTGATCGGCATGACGGCGCAGGGCTTGGGCGACCGCTATCCGGTGCCGGTATCGGCAGGCGGAAACATGCCGGGGGTGGAAATCAACGCCAATATCGCCAATGCCCAGTTGCAGCATGGCTGGGTGCAAAGCCCGCCGCTGTCGCTGCGGCTCGTGATCGCGCTGATCCCGGCCTGGCTACTGATGATCGCCTTCTGGCGCATTCGTCCCCGCGCTGGCAGCCTGGTGGCCGTGGCGCTGATCATTGCCACACTGGCCGTCAGCATGTTCGCGCTGGCAGCCGACATCTGGATCGCCCCCGGTCCCGCGCTGCTCGGCCTTGCCCTGGTCTATCCGCTCTGGGGCTGGCGACGACTGCAGGCGGCGAGCGATTTCATGGGCGGCGAGCTTGCCAGGCTGGAGCAGGAAGAGGCCCTGCCACTGACCCGGAGCGATGCCATGGTCAGCGACCATGTCACCCGCCAGGCGCGGCAGCTCACCGATGCGATCGCGCAGCTGCGCGATCTGAAGCGGCTGGTCAGCGATGCGCTTGCCGGCCTGCCCGACCCCGCTCTGGTGAGCGATCTTGCCGGGCGCATCGTGCTGACCAATGAAGCCGCGCGCCGAGCCTTTGGCGACGGGCTGGAAGCGATGGAGAGTGTGGAGCTGCTTACCCGTGTGGCCGAAGCCTCTGCCCGCCCGGCGGTCGCTGCCTATCTGGCTAGCCCCGCCCAGGGCCATATCGAGTTCGCCGCGCGCGATGGCCGCAGCTTCGTGCTGCGCCGTGCGGCGATTGTCGGCGCCGATGGCGCGCCCCGGGGCCAGATCGACTATCTCACCGATATCAGCGCGATTGCCCTGGCGCGGCGCGAGCGCGAGCAAGTGCTGCAATTGCTGTCGCACGACATGCGCGCGCCGCAGGCCGCGATCCTGGCCCTGCTCGCATCCGATACGCAGCCACTCGACAGCGCGCGCATCGCCCGGCACGCCCGGCAGACGCTGACCCTCGCCGACAGCTTTGTCGATCTCGCCCGGATGCAGGAGCGCGGCTTCGATCCCGAACCGGTGATCGCGGCGGACCTCGCCAGCGAAGCCGCCGACAGCCTGTGGCCGATCGCCCAGCAGCGCGGCGTGCGGATCCATGTCATCGATGACAGCGACTGCGCCTTCATCGCCGCCGAGCGTGAAAGCCTGTTCCGCGCCATCGTCAACCTGATCGACAATGCAGTCAAATACAGTCCGGACGGGAGCGAAGTGCTGCTGCGCACCGAGAGCAGCGAGGGCCAGGTGCGGCTGAGCATCCGCGATTGCGGCAAGGGCATCAATGCCGCGATCATGCCGCGCCTGTTCGAGCGTTTTGCCAGTGAAGGCGCAGGCCAGACGGTCAAGGGCATCGGCCTGGGGCTGAACTATGTCGCGACGGTCGTCCAGCGCCATGACGGGACGATATCGGCGCGCAACATTGAGGGCGGCGGCGCGGAGTTCACCCTCGCCCTGCCGCTCGACACACCCGGTTAGCGCACGCCTTCCCGCGCAAATTGCACGCGTCCGCTGCCGGTGTCGAGCCGCTCGACCGCCGCCGCGACCAGATACGGCAGCGTATCGTAAAGCCCCGCCTTGCAGTGATATTCGGACGCGGATCCGGCAAAGGCTATGTTGCCGCTGGTCCGCTCGGTCAGCGTGATCGTCAACCGGTGGTCCCGCTTGGCGCAGCCCGTGTTGTTGCTCGGGTCGGCAGCGGGAGCGAGCGTCGCTACCGGCTTGCCAAAATCGTCGCCTGCCTTGAGCGTGATATTGGCAGGGCGGTCGGCCAGGGTGACGACGAGCAGATAATTGCCCTGCGCGGTCTGGCTCCAGCCCCGCTGGCGCAATGCAGCAGCCACCATGTCGCGCGCCTGGCCGGTCAGCACGTTGCCATCCTCGGGCACGGGAGCGAGCGCAAAGCTGGCCCCGCGCGGAAGCCGCGCAGGGGCGCTGGCATCGACCCGCGTCACCACCGGCGACGCGCATCCGGCGAGCAGCAGCGCGAGCGCGAGACCGGCTGCGCGGCTCATTTCCTCGTCCAGTCAAGATTGGCCACCGCGACCACCAGCGCCAGGCCCGAGGACAGGCCATTGATGAACGCGTTGCGCTCAATATTGACATATTCGTCGACCGAATGCGCTCGGCCCCCACCGCCGCCCGAGCCGATGGTGATCGCGGGGATGCCGAGGCTCATCGGGATGTTGGCGTCGGTCGATGAGGCCTGGAGCTGCGTCTCGAAGCCATGATCGGCGAGCACCCGGCGGCTGGTGACGACCAGCGGATGCGTGTCTGCCGTGCTGCCCGCAGGCCTGTCGCCGATCCGCTTCTTCTCCGCCGCGATCGTGCCGACATTGGTCGAGCGGGCATAGTTTTCCGCCGTCACTGCCTCGTCGACGATCGCTAGAAAGCGCTTTTCCAGCCGGTCGAGCGCCGCCGGATCGGGCGAGCGCATGTCGACCTGAAGCTCGATGCGATCGGGGATCGAGTTGACCGAGGTACCGCCCGACACGACGCTGGCGGCATAGCTGGTGCGCGGACTGGCGGGGACATTGGTCTCGTACAGGCGGCGCACGGTATCTGCCATCGCGACCATCGGGTTGACGATGCCGAACGCGCCATAGCTGTGTCCGCCAGGGCCGGTGAACGCGACATTATAGCGCTTGGATCCGACCGCCTGATTGACGATGCGCGAGGGGTCCGACCCATCGACCGAAACGAACGCGGCGATCCGGTCCTTGTAGGCGTTCCTGGTGAACAGGAAGCGCACACCGCGCAGGTCGCCCGGCCCCTCCTCGCCCACGGTGGCGACGAACAAGATGTCGTGCTTCGTTTGCACCTTGGCGGCGTTCATCGCGCGGATCCAGGCAAGCAATCCGGTCAGCCCCACCGTGTCGTCGCCGACACCCGGCGCGTTGAGCGTATTGCCCTCGCGCCGCACCTTCACATCGGTGCCCTTGGGAAAGACGGTGTCGAGATGCGCAGTGATCGCGACCAGCGGCCCGCCCGCCGGAGCCGTGCCGCGCCGGATGCCGGTGACATTGCCCTCGCCGTCGATCACGACCTCGGTCAGGCCCAGCGCCTTGAACTGCTGCTCGAGATAGGCCGCGCGCGCCTGCTCGCCGAACGGCGGCGCGGGGATTTCGGTGATTGTAATGAGTTCCTTGACGATCCGGTCATAATCGCCCGCCAGCGCGGTCTTGGCGGCATTGACATCCTGCGCGAGTGCGGGGGCGACAAGGCTGGCACCAAGCGCGAGCGTGGCGATGAAACGGCGGATGGTCATGTGTACCTTTTGTCCCTGTCCCTGAATTCGGCGGTCCGGCTAGGCCGGATCTCGTATCTCGTCTGAGTGATAGCCTGGAAATCCTCCCCTGCAAGGGGAGGGGGACCAGTCGCATCGCGAATGGTGGAGGGGTCTCCACGCCAATGAGAAGGTGACACCCCTCCGTCAGCGCTGCGCGCTGCCACCTCCCCTTGCAGGGGAGGAGTGGGAAAGGCTCAATCCCGCGTCAGCAGGAAATAGACCACATAGAACCACGAGAAGAAGCCGTGGATGATCGCCCAGAGCACCGACTTGTGCGCCGTATAGCTGATCGCGATGGCAAGCGCGCTGCCGAAGCCGACGCCGTTGCGGACGACCTCTTTCTGGACGATGATCCGGCGTTCGCTCATGCAGCCTTCCGGGTGGACGCTGCGACCTCGGCGTTGAGCATCTCGGCCACCTCGAAGGCGACTTCGAGCGACTGCGCCGCGTTGAGCCGCGGGTCGCAATGCGTGTGATAGCGGTCGCCCAAAGCCTCGTCGGTGATCGCGATCGCTCCGCCGGTGCATTCGGTGACATTCTGCCCGGTCATCTCGATATGGATGCCGCCGGCATGCGTGCCCTCGGCGCGGTGCACCGCGAAGAAGCCGCGCAGTTCGGCCATGATCCGCTCGAACGGCCGCGTCTTGAAGCCGCTTTCGGACTTGACGACATTGCCGTGCATCGGGTCGCACGACCAGATGACCGGATGGCCCTCCTTCTTCACCGCACGCACCAGCGGGGCGAGCCCCGCCTCGACCTTGTCGTGCCCGAAGCGGCTGATCAGCGTCATCCGGCCCGGAATGCGCGCGGGGTTGAGCGTGTCGAGCATGGAAAGCAGCGCATCGGTGCTCAGGCTCGGCCCGCACTTGATGCCGATCGGGTTGCCGATCCCGCGCAGGAACTCGACATGCGCCGATCCCTCGAACCGGGTGCGGTCGCCGATCCACAGGAAATGCGCCGAGGTGTCGTACCAGTCACCGGTCAGCGAATCGCGCCGGGTCATCGCTTCCTCGAACGGCAGCAGCAGCGCCTCGTGGCTGGTGTAGAAGCTGGTGCCCTGGAGCTGCGGCACGGTATCGGTGCTGATGCCGCAGGCGCGCATGAAGTCCATCGCCTCGCTGATCCGGTCCGCCGTCTCGGCATAGCGCTCGGCCCAGGGGCTGCGGCCCATGAAATCGTGCATCCACTGCTGCACCTGCTGCAGGCTGGCATAGCCGCCGCTGGCAAAGGCGCGCAGCAGGTTGAGCGTCGCCGCGCTCTGCCAATAGGCGCGGACCATGCGCGCGGGATCGGGCTCGCGCGTCGCCGCCTCGAACTCGATGCCGTTGATATTGTCGCCGAAATAGCTCGGCAGTTCGACATCGCCCTGCTTTTCGGTCGGCGCGGAGCGCGGCTTGGCGAACTGGCCCGCCATGCGCCCCAGCTTCACCACCGGGCGCTTCGAGGCAAAGGTCATCACCACCGCCATCATCAGCAGCACGCGGAAAGTGTCGCGGATATTGTTGGGGTGGAATTCGGCAAAGCTCTCGGCGCAATCGCCGCCCTGCAGAAGGAAGGCCTCGCCGGCGGCGACGCGCGCGAGTTCCTGTTCGAGGCTGCGGGCCTCGCCGGCAAAGACAAGCGGGGGATAGGTCTTGAGCGTCGCTTCGGCATCGGCCAGCGCAACGGCATCGCGATACGCCGGGATATGCCGCGCCTCATGGGTTCGCCAGCTATCGGGGGTCCACTTGCCTGCCACGTCATTCACTCCAGAAATACCACCGGCAAGGTACGCCGGGCCGCGCCCCATAGCAATGTCGGGCGCAAAATGCAGCAGGCAATCGGCATTAATGTTCCAATGCGGGCCGCCGAGCCTTGCCTTTGATGTCGCAAAGACTCTAAGCGGGGCCATGGTTCCGCCCGACATCATCCCGTTCGCAGGCCGGTTCGAGGGCCGCACGCACTATTTCGCGCTGCGCGTCTATTTCGAGGACACCGACTTTTCGGGCATCGTCTATCACGCCAACTATCTGCGCTATCTCGAGCGCGCGCGTTCGGACATGCTGAGCAGCCTCGGCATCGACCAGCGCGGCACGTTCGAGACCGGCAATGGCGTCTATGCGGTCGCCGACATGACGCTCAAGTTCGTGCGCCCGGCCAAGATGGACGACGCGCTTATCGTGATGAGCCAGGTCACACGGCTGAGAGCCGCAGCCTGTATCATTCATCAACGAGTCATCCGGCGCAGCCAATCTGTCGTCGAATCGTTTGAGACACTGCTGGAGGCAGAGGTTACCGCTGCCTTCATCAACCCCGAGGGGCGCCCCATCCGCCAGCCGCGCGCCTGGGTGGAGGCGTTCGACACCATCCTTGCTACCGACCAGAAAGACCCGTCCCCGCTATGATCGATACCATGGGCCTGACCCCCGATGCCGTCACCCTGTCGCCGCTCAAGCTGTTCATGGAAGCCGATCTCGTCGTGAAGGCGGTGATGATCGGGCTGGCGCTCGCCAGCATCTGGACCTGGACGATCATCATCAGCTTCGGGCTGAAGATCGCCAGGATTGGCAAGGACAACGCCGCCTTCGAGCAGGATTTCTGGAAGGCGGGCGATATCGATGCGTTCTATAAGGCGCGCGGGCATGAAAAGCTGCCGAGTGCGCGCGTGCTCGCTGCCGGGGTCGCCGAATGGCGGCGCACCACCAAGGGCCGCGTGACCGATCGCGACGGCGCACGCCAGCGGCTCGCCACCGCCATGCAATCGAGCGTGGGCCAGGAAATCGACACCCTGTCCGACCGGCTGAATTTCCTCGCCACGGTCGGATCGGTCGCGCCCTTCGTCGGCCTGTTCGGCACCGTCTGGGGGATCATGCGCAGCTTCACCGCGATCGCCGCCGAGCAGAACAGCTCGCTCGCGGTCGTCGCGCCCGGCATTGCCGAAGCGCTTTTCGCGACTGCGATCGGCCTGTTCGCGGCCATTCCGGCGGTGATCGCCTATAACCGCTTCTCGCACCGGCTGAACAAGCTGGAGGGCAAGCTCTTCCGCTTCTCCGACGCGTTCCACGGCGAACTCAGCCGCGAGCTGGAAAAGGACAGTTTCTGATGGGCATGTCTCTGGGCCCCTCGGGCGGCAGCGGTCGGCGGCGCGGCGGTTCGCGCGCGCCGATGGCTGAGATCAACGTCACCCCGTTTGTCGACGTGATGCTGGTGCTGCT
>CAXRCQ010000224.1:0-9582 GCA_964228845.1 Blastomonas sp. | reverse complement strand
AGCCAGCGGTCTCGCTGACCAGCCGGTTGGTGGAGCCCCCGCGCAGCGGCACTTCGTCGGGCCCGACATCGGGGTCGCCATAGCCATGCGCCATCGAGATGACGCCGCGCCGCAGCGCCGCCGATGCCCTGGCGAGCGCGTGCACCTCGCCATGCGGGGAGGCGATGCGGATCATCTCGCCATCGGCCACGCCCAGGCCCGCCATATCCTCGGGATGAATGTGCGCCGGGTTCGTGGTGCGCTTGGCCTTGAGCGCGGAAAGATGCCCGCCGGTCGAGTTGAACCGGTGTCGGCTGCGGCGCGAGATCAGCCGGAAGGGATAGCCCTGCTCTGCCGGATCGTCCTCGCCATAGCGGATCAGTTGCTGCGGCATCGCGCCCGCCGCCAGATCGAACCGCGCCTCGTGCCCCGGTTCCGCTGGGTCGACGATCGGGTGCCTGTCGTGATAGATGACCGCGCGGCCGTCGGGACTGTCGGCATGGACCTGGCTGGGCGGGACGACACAGCCGGCAACGGCGAGGTCGAGAAACGCCTCCTTTTCGGGACAGACGTCCATCGGGCACGGCCCGCCCGCCAGCGGCAGCCCGGTGCCCAGCCGTTTCGCCAGCCCCCAGAGCATCTCGTACTCGTCGAGCAGGTCGCCGGGGCGCGGCAGGATCGCCTCGGTATAGCGGGCATAGGGAATTTCGTACCACCATTCGGACAGTGAGGAGATGTCGTCGCGCTCAAGGCTCATCAGCGGCGCGAGGATATAGTCCGATCGCCGCGCCGAGACGCCCTCGGCCCGGATATCGACGCTGACAAACAGGTCGAGAGCGTCGATGGCCCGCGCCATCTTGTCCTGATCGGGAAAGGCGAGCATCGGGTTGCCGCCGATCGAGATCAGCGCCCTGATCTGGCCGGGCCCGGGGGTAAGGATCTCGTCGGCCAGCACATTGCACGGCATCTCGAACATCAGATGCGTCAGGCCCCGGAAGCGCGAGGCGGGATAGCCTTCGCCCCACAGCTTCATCGGCGGACTGACCTGCGCCCGGCGCGGCGTGACCGGCGTGAAGATGCGCGGGATCGAGCTTTTCTCGCCCTCGCGGCAGAAGCGCCCGCACAATATGTTGAGGCTGCTCACCAGATATTGCGTCAGCGTGCCGTTGCCCGCCATTTCCGGACCCGTGCCGGTGCTGGCCGACCCTTTGGTGCCACCCGCGAACATCCGCGCCGCTGCGACCAGATCGGCCTCGCCGACACCCGCACGCGCCGCGGCGATGGCGGGCGGAAAGCCGGAAACCGCGTCCTTGAGCTCGGCCAGCCCATCGACATGAGCTTGCACGAACGCCTCGTCATAGAGCCGCTTCTCCAGGATGACATGGATCATGCCCGCCAGCAGCGCCGGGTCCTCGCCGGGCTTCACGGGCAGGTGAATATGCGCGAGCGCCGCGACATCGCTCTCCCTCGGGTCCGCGACGATGAGCTTGAGCCCGCCCGCGATCGCATCGCGCAGCCGGCGCGAGGGCGAGAAGGGCGGCAGGCCCCCCGGCGGACCGTAATGCGAGACGATCGGGTTGTTGCCGATGAAGAACGCAACGTCCGCCTCGCCGAACACATGCCCGCCGCCCGACCAGCTGCCATATTGCGCGGCGGTATAGACCTTCGCGGGCTGGTCGAGCGTGACGCTGGTATAGAAATGCCGGGTGCCCAGCCCCTGCGCAAACGCCATGGCCGAGGCGACCCCGGCACTGTTCTGGAACGAATAGGTGCCCGCATAGATCGCGACGCTGTCCGGCCCGTGTTCCTCGATCAGCGGCTTGAGCCGCTCCGCAATCTCGTCGAGCGCGGCCTGGGTGGCGATCGGCTCGAAGCCATGTGCGGCTTTCTTCTGCGAGGAAAGCAATCGCTCGGGATGATGATGCGCCTCGGGCAGTTGCCGCCCCTTGATGCAGGTATAGCCGCCGAACACCGGATCCTCGGCATCGCCCGCAACGCGCACCACGCGGTCGCCTTCGGTCTCGACCAGGATCGCGCAATTGGCGTGGCAGAAGCGGCAGAAGCTGCGCTGGACCGGCATGGCGTTCCCCTCCCTTGGACACAGGCTGACGGGCCGCGTTCCAGGCACGCAGCAAGACAGTCGGACCCCGACCCTGTTCCGCCAACCTAGCGGTTGCCGTAGGGTCCGCGACTGTCATTTTTGACACTTGAGGCATTGTCTCCCCCGGATCATTTTCGCGCAGCATAGGAAAAGGTGCGGGTCAAAAAGGCCGCAGCATTGAGGGGAGGTTTGTCATGAGGGTGTCCACCTATCTGTCAGCGTCAACGATCGCCTTGGGGCTGGCCATGGTCGCCGCTCCGCAATCGGCCATCGCCCAGGAAGCGTCCGATCAGGCGACCAGCGCCGAGCAGGCCGAGGAAGGGGGCCTGCGCACCATCGTCGTCACCGCGCAGCGCCGCGAGGAATCGCTTCAGGCCGTTCCCGTCGCTGTCTCCGCGATCGACCAGGAGGCACTCGCCACCGGCGCGGTCGATGACCTTCGCGACTTTGCCGGGCGCGTTCCAGGCCTGGTGGTGGATCCGGTCAACGCCGGTCCCTCTGCCGCTGCAGTCGCGATCCGCGGAATCAGCTTCGAGGATATCGAAAAGTCTTTCGACCCGGCGGTCGGCGTGGTGGTCGACGATGTGTTCATCGGCACCAATACCGGCCAGTTGCTCGACGCGTTCGACCTCGAATCGATCGAGGTGCTGCGCGGGCCGCAGGGCACCCTGTTCGGCCGCAACACCATCGGCGGCGTCATCAACGTGCGCCGCAGCAAGCCCACCGGCGAATGGGGCGTGCGCGCCTCGATCGGTTATGCCGAATATGATACCGTGCGCGGGCGTCTGGTCGTCAACACGCCGATGATCGGCGATTTCCTCGCGTTCAAGGGCTTCTTCTTCTACGACAATACCGATGGTTATCTGCGCAACGTGACGCAGGGCAACCGCCGCACCAACCAATATGAGGTGTGGACCGCAGGCGTGACCGCGCTCGTCACCCCGACCGACGATATCGAGGCGGTGATCACCTACGAGCATATGGAAGAGGATGGCGAAGTCGCGACCGCCAGCGTTTCCAACGATCTGGACCTGATCTGCCTGCAGGTTCCGGTGCCCGGCGTCGGGCTGGTCCGCGCCTTCCAGATTCCCAATAACCAGTGCAACCGCACGCCCACCAACAGCAAGCTGCTCTATCAGGTGTTCGGCAACATCCAGACGCCCGTGCGCAACAAGACCGATGCGATCAGCGGCACCATCAATATCGAACTGGGCGATTTCACGCTCACCTCGGTGACCGGCTGGCGCAAGAACAACGAGAGCGTCCGGCAGGACTTCGATTCCTCCTCGATCAACTTCTTCGACACGCTGCGCATCCAGCGCTACGAGCAGTTCAGCCAGGAAATCCGCTTTTCAGGCGACGTCACCGACTGGATGGATATCGTGCTGGGCGCCTATTATTTCGACAGCCAGTACACGCTGCGCCAGACCTCGTTCTTCGGCTTTCTCGGCCCCGGTGCCAGCGCCTTCCAGCTTTCGGTCGGCGATTCCAAATCCTATGCCGGTTTTGCCGATGCGCGCTTCAAGCTGTCGGACAATCTGACTTTCGGCGTGGGTGGTCGCTATACCAGGGATGAAAAGGCGCTGGTGACCAATTTCGCGCTCAGCCCGACGGGCGCGTGCCCGGTCGGCTTTGCCGGGATCGTCGCCGCCGATTGCCGGGGCGCGGAAGATTTCGGCGAGTTCACCTATCGCGCCAGCCTGGATTACCAGTTCGATGGCGGTCAGCTGGTCTATGCCAGCTATTCGCGCGGCTTCCGTTCGGGCGGGTTCAACGGCCGCGCCGCGACGCCGACCGCGATCGGCCCGTATCAGCCCGAAATCGTCGATGCCTATGAGATCGGTCTGAAGGCGGACTGGCTCGACCGCCGGTTGCGCACCAATATCGCGCTGTTCCAGACCGATTATTCGGACAAGCAGGAAGAGCTGGTCCGCGCCACGCAACCGCCCTTCAACGCCATCCAGGCGCAGGAAACCATCGTCGAGAACGCCGCTTCGGCGCGGATCAAGGGGGTCGAACTGGAAATCGTCGCACTGCCCGCCGATGACCTGTCGTTCAATTTCTCCGCCACCTATCTCGACGCCAACTACCAGAATTTCGTGCGCGGCGGCGTGGACGTGTCCGATCTCGACCTGCGCCGGGCCCCCAAATACGCCTGGTCCGCCGGCTTCGACTACACCCGGCCGGTGGGCGATGGCGAGTTCCGCTGGAGCACCATCTTCCGCTATGTCGACAAGTACACCACCTGCATCGTCGCCGATCCGGCGCTGCAGGCGCAGGGCATCATCACCAACGATCGCCGCTGCGAATCCTCCGAGCGCGAGATTCTCGACTCGACCCTGTCGTACAAGCACGATTTCGGCGGTGCGCAGGCGACGTTCAGCGTGTTCGGCCGCAACCTGTTCGACAATCGCGGCCTTTCGAGCACGCTGCCGGTGGCGGGCCTGTTTGCCTTTGCCGGTGTCCGTCCGCCGCGGCAGTTCGGCGCGGAACTGATGCTGGAATTCTGATCGCCTCTCCTGAGCCTGCCGACCCTTGACGGGGTCGGCGGGCTTCTTGTTGCAAACGTCCGCTGGATCGCAAAAGCTTCGACATGGCCAAGCCCTTTCCCCCGCATCCCTTCCTGCACGGGCATCATGCGCCCAACCGGTTCGAGGCCGATGCGCCCGATCTGGTGATCGAGGGCGAGATTCCGGACGATCTGGCGGGCGTGTTCTACCGCAACGGGCCCGAGCCGCTGCACCCGACGCGCGGCGACGAATATCACTGGTTCGATGGCGACGGCATGGTCTACGGCTTCTTCATCGAGACTGGCCGCTTCGCGATGCGCAACCGCTGGGTCCGGACCGAGAAGTGTGAACTGGACAGGGCGGCGGGCGAGCGCCTGTTCGGGGTGTTCGGCAATCCGATGACCGCCGATCCCTCGGTGCAGGGCAAGCGTTACAATACCGCTAATACCAATATCATCGTCCATGGCGGCAAGCTGCTGGCGCTGATGGAAGGCGCACCGCCGGTCGAGATGCACCCGCGCGATCTCAGCACGATCGGCGAGGAGCATTATGGCGGGACGATCTCCACCACCTTTTCCGCGCATCCCAAGATCGATTACGCCACCGGCGAGCTGATCAATATCGGCGCGATGATCAACGGGCCGATGGGCGCGGCGGAAATCCGCTACGACATCATCGACCGCACCGGCGCGCTGACGCATAGCCAGGTCATCCCCGTGCCGCACATGAGCCTGATGCACACGTTCTTCGTGACCGAGAACTGGGTGGTGTTTCCGGTGCTGCCGATCGACACCGATCTTGGCCGCTTCATGCGCGGCGGGCCGATGACCGCCTGGGTCAACGATCGTCCGTCCAAGCTGGCGGTGATGCCGCGCCGGGGCGGTGCATCCGACGTGCGCTGGTTCGAATACGAGCCGCGCCACATGTTCCACGAGCTCAACGTGTGGGAAGAGGGCGGCAGGATCATCGCCGATGTCGCCGCCGCCAACGGCACCGCATTGTTCCCCGACGAGACCGGGGTGCGCGCCACGCATTCCGGCACGCGCCAGAGCCTGCGCCGCTGGACGATCGATCTTCAGGCGAACACCGACATGCTGAGCGAGGAGGTGATCAACGAGCGCGACCTGCAATTCCCGCGGCCCGACGACCGGCTGATGACGCAGCGCACGCGCCAGGCCTTTGCCAATATCAACCTCGAATCGCGCGATGCCCGGGCCGAGGGGCTCGATGCGGTGCTGCGCTTCGATACCGAGACGGGCCAGGAGGATATCTATCATTTCGGCAAGGGGTCTGCGGCGGGCGAGCTGATCTTCGCGCCGCGCCTGAGCGCGAAAACGGGACCCGAGGGCGAGGCGGACGGCTATGCGATGACGCTGGTCCACCGCGCCAACGCCCCGGGCAGCGAGCTCGCGATCTTCCACGCGCGCGACATCGCCTCGGGCCCGGTGGCGCGGGTGCACATTCCCTTCCGCGTGCCGAGCGGTTTCCACTGCAATTTCTACCCCGCCGATGGCGATCTCTACGCCCAGGCAATGGCGCGCTGAGGCGATGAGCATGATCGCCGAGATGGTGGCACGCGGTGCCGCCACCACGCCGGACAAGACCGCGCTGATCCAGGACGATGCAGGCCTGACCTATGCCGAACTGCACGATCTCGTCTGCCGCTGCGTCGCCGCGCTGAAGGCGAGCGGCATCGGCAAGGGCGACCGCGTGGCGTTCCTCGGCCTCAACCATGTCGACTATGTCATCCTGCTGATCGCGGCGCTGCGCATCGGCGCGGTGACGGTGGCGGTCAACTGGCGGCTGGTCCCGCGCGAGATCGCCTATATCGTCCAGGATGCCGGCGCGCGCTTCCTGCTGACGCAATCGGCGGTGCTGGACAATGCGCTGGCGGTGCGCGCCGAGGCGGGGCTGGAGACGATCCTGCTCAGCGATGACGGTTTCGAGGGGCGGCCCGCATTTCGCACCTGGCTGCAGGGCTTTGCGCCCGACGACAGCGTGGCCGTGCTGGAACCGGCGGATGTCGCGGTGCAACTCTACACCTCGGGTACGACGGGCCATCCCAAGGGGGCATTGCTCACGCATGGCAGCCTCACCGCCTCCCTGAGTCAGGGGCGCAAGATCGGCGAGGACTGGGCGGCCTGGTGGCCGAGCGATGTGTCGTTGGTGGCGATGCCGCTCTTCCATATCGGCGGCACCGCCTGGGTGATGCAGACGCTGAACGGCGGCGGCACCGGCGTCATCCTCGCCCAGTCCGATGTCGCGGCAATCATCGCCACGGTCCAGAAGCATGGCATCACCAAGATGTTCGCGGTGCCTGCGGTGCTCAACATGATACTCAACCATCCCGACGCCACCAGTGCGGATTTTTCCTCGATGCGCGTGCTGCCTTATGGCGCATCGCCGATCCCGCTCGATGTGCTCAGCCGCTCGATGCAGATGTTCCCGAATGCCGAGTTCGTGCAGATGTACGGCGCGACCGAGACCAGCGGCACGATCGTCTATCTGCCGCCCGAGGACCATGATGTCGCGGGCACGCCCCGGATGAAGGGCTGCGGCAAGCCTTTCCCGGATGTCGAATTGCGCATCGTCGGCGAGGACGGGCAGGACCGCGCGCCCGGTGAGGTTGGCGAGGTCTGGGTGCGCGCGCCGCTGGTGATGGCGGGCTATCACAACCTGCCCGAGGCCAATGCGAGCGCCTTTGTCCAGGGCTGGTACCGCACCGGCGACGCGGCATACCGGGACGGCGACGGTTATCTGTACCTCTACGACCGGGTGAAGGACATGATCGTTTCGGGCGGGGAGAATATCTATCCCGCCGAGGTCGAGAACGCGCTGCATCACCACCCTGCGGTGCGCGACTGCGCGGTGATCGGCGTACCTGATGCGCGCTGGGGCGAGGCGGTGAAGGCGATCGTGGTGCGCCAAGCGGGCGAGAGCGCCAGCGCCGACGATCTCATCGCCTTTGCCCGCACGCGAATTGCCGGGTTCAAATGCCCCAAGAGCGTGGATTTCGTATCCGAACTGCCGCGAAACCCTTCGGGCAAGATACTCAAGAAGGAATTGCGCAAGCTCTACTGGCAGGAGGGCGAGCGGCAGATCGGCTAACGCGGAGACTTGGGGGGGGGCCGGTCCCCCGCGCAGGCGGGGGCCCATCTCCCGACCGTTGTGCGGGGTGACTGCGTTGGAGATGGGCTCCCGCCTGCGCGGGAGACCGGGATTTTTGGGAGAGAATGCAGATGACCACCACCCGCCAATGGCTGATCGCAGGCCGCCCGCGTGGCCGCCCCGTGCAGGACAGCGATTTCGAACTCGTCACGCGCGAGCTGCCGCCGCCGGGGCCGGGGCAGATGCTGCTCAGGACGCATTATCTCGGCTTCGATCCGGCGCAGAAGGGCTGGATTGAGAATATCGCCGATTATGTTGCGCCGACCGAGATCGGCGAGGTGATGCGCGGTTCGGGCATTTCCGAGGTGATCGAATCGAACGGCGGCAAGTTCCCCGTCGGCACTATGGTGATCGGATCGACCGGCTGGACCGAATATCACCTCTCGGATGGCGAGGGTCTGGTGCCGTGCGATCCCGACTTGCCGCCGACCGCGATGATGTCGGTGCTCGGCACCACCGGGCTCACCGCCTATTGCGGGCTGTTCAAGATCGGCAAGCCGGTCGCGGGCGATACCGTGCTGGTCTCGGGCGCGGCCGGGGCGACCGGATCGGTGGTCGGCCAGCTCGCGAAGATCGCCGGGTGTCGCGTGGTCGGCATCGCGGGCGGCGCGGACAAGTGCGCGTGGCTGGTGGACGAGGCGGGCTATGACGCCGCGATCGACTACAAGGCGGGCGGCGTGCGCGAGGCGATCAAGAGCGAATGCCCGCGCGGCGTCGACGTGATCTTCGACAATGTCGGCGGCGCGATCCTCGACGACATGCTCAGCCAGATCGCAACGAACGCGCGCGTCGTCATCTGCGGCGGCATCAGCCGTTACGAGACAGGCCAGATGCCCGCCGGACCGCAGAACTATTTCAACCTGATCTTCCGCCGCGCGACGATGACCGGCTTCATCGTGCTCGACTGGGCGGCAGAGTTCCCGGGCATCCGCAAGCGGCTCGCGGGCTTCGTGCACGACGGGCGGCTGACCTATCGCGAGGACATCCAGCACGGCTTCGAGAACGCGCCGCAGACGATGCAGCGGCTGTTCTCCGGGGCGAACCGGGGCAAGCAGATGCTGAAGCTGTAGCCAAAGCCCTTTTCCGTTTGTCCCGAGCGTGTCGAGGGACCTGCGCACACGTCACTCGAGACGCTCGGGACAAACGGGTTTGGTCCAAGGTCACAGCCCGATAGCTGAACTATACATGCCAAAAGCGCAACTTTGTTGCGTCGCACAACGTTCGCTATCCCACTAAGGCATTGATTTTTCGATCCATGCGAGCCTGATTGCAAAATATGCATCTGGTCACGCGAAAATATCATTCGCAGACGCAACATTGCGTATTGAAACCTATCAATCGCGCGCTTAAATGGCGGCCACAAGAATATCGCCCATACAGGGCCAACGTCCTCCCCCGCGATTGAAAGGAATGCCATCATGAACCTTCGTTCCGCACTGCTCGGCGCCGTTCTCCTGGCCGCCACCGCCGCTCCCGCCTTCGCGCAGGACGACGCCCTGATCTCGAAGAACCAGACCATCTATGACGCCGAAGGCAAGCGCGTCGGCAAGGTGACCCGCGTTCTCGAAGACGGCTCGGCGCTGGTCATCTACAAGGGCAAGGTCGTGCGCATCGGCGCTTCGACCCTGACCGAAGCCGAAGGCAAGGTCACCACCTCGCTTTCGAAGAAGGAACTTGCCCGTCTGGATTGATCCTCTCGATCCATGACACCCGAAAAGGCCGGGGAAGCACAGCGCTTCTCCGGCCTTTTTCGTGCGTGCGATTGGTGATTGTCGCCGTCGCTGACACCCCTCCCCCCCCCGCTGCGCGGGCGGTCCCCCTCCC
>CAXRCQ010000223.1:0-5574 GCA_964228845.1 Blastomonas sp. | reverse complement strand
GACGCGGGATGGAGCAGCCCGGTAGCTCGTCAGGCTCATAACCTGAAGGTCGCAGGTTCAAATCCTGCTCCCGCAACCAAAACTATCCTTCATGGCACCAAACAGACCGGTATCCATTCACGGATCGCAAGACCAGATGCTGTTTCTGCTATTGCGACGCAAGCGCAACCATTGTTCTGCCCTGCTTGCCAGCCCGGTCCAGTCACTGGCGGTTCTTCCTCGCCGCATGTGCAACTCTCGGCAGGCTCCCGCAATATTGCGCCGAGCCGCTTTCGTTGCTGGCTATCGCTCATCTTAACTCATATATCTGCGCCCAACGCGCCATGAATGGGTCGGGGGGCTATGCTGTCGAAATTGGGTTCATGGTTCAGGCGGCACAAGATCTGGTCGGCGCTCATCGCCATCATTGTGCTGTTTGTGGCCTACCGGGTCATCCGCCCCACTCCGCATGATTACGAATATATCAGCGAGGCCGTCGGGCGCGGCGAGGTTCAGCGGGTGGTTTCCGCCAGCGGCAAGGTCCGCGCGCTCAACACGATCAAGGTGGGCACCGAAGTTTCCGGGCAGATCACCAAGGTGTTCGTCGATTTCAATTCACCGGTCACCAAGGGCCAGGTGCTGGCCGAGATCGATCCGACGCGGGTCCGTGCGCGGGTGGAACAGATCGAAGCCCAAGTTGCGCTCGCGCGCGCGGGGCTGCAGCAGACCCGGGCGAACGTTGCGCGGGCGCGCGCCGAGCTGCAGATCCAGGAACGTGATTTCGCGCGGCAGAAATCACTGGCTGAGCGCGGCTTCGTGTCCAAGGCCAATCTTGATGCCGCGCAGACGCGACTCAACAGCGCGCGCAATGCGCTGGAGGTCGCGACCGCGCAGACGCAGAGCGGCGATGCCCAGATTGCCCAGGCCAATGCGGAGCTTTCCTCGGCGCGGCTCGACCTCAACCGCACGGTGATCGTCGCGCCCGCAAGCGGCGTCATCATCAACAAGCTCGTCGAACCGGGCACCACCGTCGCGGCCAGTTTCCAGACACCCAACCTTTTCGAGATCGCCGCTGACATCACGAAGATGCAGGTCGAAGCCTCGGTGGACGAGGCGGACATCGGCCAGATCGTCGAGGGCCAGGATGTCAATTTTACGGTCGACAGCTATCCCGATGATATCTTCCGCGCCAAGGTCCGCCAGGTCCGCAAGGCTCCGGTCGAGACGCAGAACGTCGTCAGCTATCTGGTCATCATCGATGTCGACAATCTCGACGGCAAGCTGCTTCCCGGGATGACCGCGAATGTCGAGATCGTGACCGGAGCCAAGCGCAACGTGCTGCGCGTACCGACCAACGCCCTGCGCTTCCGCCCCAAACCCGCGGATCGCGAGTCGCCCGCGCCGCAGCCAGCTGAATCGTCGCCGGGTGATCCACCCCGCAACATGGTCTATATCGTCAGCACGGACCCCTATCGGCCGACGCGCAGGCCGGTCAAGATCGGGCTGGAAGGCGACGAATTCACCGAAATCGTCTCGGGCATCAAGGCGGGTGACAAGGTCCTGGTCCGCACAAGGTCGCTCAAGCCGCGCCCCGATAGCGAAGATGCCGAAGACGATGACAGCGCTGCTTGAGACGCACGATCTGGTCAAGAACTACACGATCGGCGGCGAGCTGGTTCATGCCGTCAACGGGGTGTCGCTGCGCATCGATCAGGGCGAGTTCGTCGCGATCATGGGGGCGAGCGGGTCGGGGAAATCGACCTTCATGAACATGATCGGCTGTCTGGATGTGCCGACATCGGGCACGCTGATGCTCGACGGCATCGACACGAGCACGCTGGACAGCGATGAACTGGCCGAAATCCGCAACCGCAAGATCGGTTTCGTCTTCCAGCAGTTCAACCTGCTGGCGCGGACGAGCGCTATCGACAATGTTGCGGTGCCGCTGATCTATGCCGGTGTCCGCCCTGCCGAACGCCGGCAGCGGGCGATTGCGCGACTGGAGGCGATGGGGCTGGGGCACCGGATGCAGAACACGCCCGCAAAGCTCTCGGGCGGCCAGCAGCAGCGCGTGGCGATCGCGCGCGCGCTGGTCACCGATCCGCTGATCCTGCTCGCCGACGAGCCTACCGGTGCGCTCGATACCCAGACCTCGCTCGACATCATGGGCATTTTCCAGAAGCTCAATGACGAAGGGATCACGCTGATCGTCGTCACGCACGAGCCCGATATCGCCGAATATGCGGCGCGTCGGATCGTGTTCCGCGATGGCAAGGTGATCGAGGACGCGGCGGTCTCGTCGCGCCGCCGGGCAGGCGAGCCATGAGCGATCTGCTGGGCGCATTGTCGGGCTGGAGCGTCAATGTCGCTATCGCCTTTACCGCGCTGCGCACCAACCTGATGCGTTCGATCCTCACCACATTGGGCGTCATGATCGGAGTGTTCTCCGTGATCCTGGCGGTCGCGGTGGGTAATGGCGCGCAGGTATCAGTGACGCAGCAGATCGCGACTTTGGGATCGAATATGGCGATCGTGGTGCCCGAACCCGAGCGCGGCAACGGGCCGCCCCGCCCAGGTGATCGCGGGCGGCTGACCGAGCGCGACGGCGAGGCGATCGCCCGTCAGGTGCCCGGCGTGATTGCGGTCGCGCCGCAACTGCGCACCAGCGTCCAGATGGTCATCGGCGGACGCAGCGCGAACACCCAGGCGGTGGGATCGACCGAGGCGTTCGGTTCCATCTCGAATCTCGACACTTCCGATGGCAGATTCATCACCAGGAGCGATGTCGGTGCGGCAACGCGGGTGGCCGTGATCGGGCAGACGGTGGCTGACAAGCTGTTCGTCGACGTCAACCCGATTGGCCAGACGGTGCGCATCAATCGCGTGCCGTTCACTGTCATAGGCCTGCTGGAAAGCAAGGGCAGCAATCTGGGCAATGACAATGACGACCAGATCATCGTGCCCATCACGACACTGCGCCAGCGGCTGTCCACCGCGACCGGGCAGGGACCCGATGATGTTACCTTGTTGTTCGTCGGGTTCGAGGACGAGGAAACGCTGGTCGCCGGCGATCGCGAGATCAAGGCCTTGCTGCGCGATCGCTATCGCGTCTCGAAGGGCAAGATCACGCCGTTCACCGTGCGCACGACCAAGGAGATTGCCGAGACATCGGGGCAGGTGACCCAGATCTTTCAGGCGGTGCTGGTCGCCATCGCATCGATCTCGCTGCTGGTCGGCGGCATCGGAATCATGAACATCATGCTGGTCAGCGTGACCGAGCGCACCCGCGAGATCGGGCTGCGCATGGCATTGGGTGCGAAACGCAGCGACATCCGCAACCAGTTTCTGGTCGAGGCTGCCGTGCTGTGCATCATCGGTGGGGCGATCGGTCTGCTGCTGGCGATGGTGGCAGCGGCGATATTCCAGCAGGTGGCGGATTTTCCGGCACCGATCGGATGGGATACCGCGCTGTTCGCAATCGCGTTTTCTGCGGTCATCGGCCTCGCCTTTGGTGGCTATCCGGCGATCCGCGCTTCGCGCCTGTCGCCGATCGAGGCACTGCGTAGCGAATAGACGCGCAGGCTGTTCAGCCGTTCAGCGGCAGCCAGACCTCGAAGCTGCTGCCTTCGCCAGGCGCGCTGCGCTTGAGCAGGATGCGGCCATCGTGCAGCTCGACGAGCTGCTTGACCAGCGCGAGACCGATGCCGAGACCGTCCTGGTTCATCCGGCCATCGGGGGCAACCTGCGCGAATATGTCGAATATCCGGCCCTGCTGTTCGGGTGCGATACCGATTCCGTTATCGGCAATCTCGATCTTGGCCCAGCGTTCCTCGGTGCGTGCGGAAACGCGGATTTTGCCTCCATTGGGCGTATAGCGCGCGGCATTGCTGATCAGGTTGCCGACAATCTGCGTAACGCGCGCATGGTCGCCGCGCAGCCGGATCGGTTCGTCCGGAACCGCGAGCTTGAGATCGTGCTCCGCCGCATCGATGGTTGGCTGCACCGTCTCTATGGCAAAGGCGATGACATCCTGGAGCACCAGGTCTTCATGGCGCAGCGAAATCTTGCCCTGCTCGATCCGCGAGATATCGAGCAGGTCCTCTACCAGCCGGGTCATGTGGCCGAGGCTGCGGTTCATCGCGCTGCGAATTTCCGCGACGGCTTCGGTCCCTTCGCGGCGTTCGAGCAGCCTTAGGCCCGCCACCAGCGCCATGATGGGATTGCGCAGCTCATGCGCCAGCACCGCGAGAAAGCGGTTTTTCTGAGCATCGGCCGCCTGAAGCTGAACGCCCATCTCGGCCAGGCTGTCCCGCTGCGCCGCGATCTCGCGCCGCTGGGTGTAAAGTTCGAAGAAGATGTTCGCCTTGGACCGCAGGATGTCGGCCTCGATAGGCTTCTGGATGAAATCGACCGCGCCCGCTTCATATCCGCGAAAGCGCCGTCCGGTGTCGCCGATACCGGCCGTGACGAAGATAATCGGGACGTGGCGCGAACGCTCGCTGCCGCGCATCAGCTCGGCCAGCTCGAAGCCGTCCATTCCCGGCATCTGCACATCGAGCAGCGCCAGCGCATAATCATGGACGAGCAGCAGTTCGAGCGCCTCTTCCCCACTATTGGCGCAGTGGCATTCCAGACCGTCACGTTGCAGCAAGGCTTGCAGCGCGACGAGATTTTCGGGAAGGTCGTCCACCAGCAGAAGCTTGACCGGCGCATGAAGCGGGCTCATGCCGTGCCCCAAATCTGAAGGTGCGCGACAATCTGCTCGAAGCTCATCGCGCGCGCCGAAGGGCAGGCGGCCAGCGCGGCGGCAGGCATGGTGGAGACTTCAGCGGTAACTGGCTGCTCGACCAGTGCGATCCCGCCTGCTGCACCGACAGCCCTCAGACCCTCGGCGCCATCATGGTTGGCCCCCGTCAGCACGATGCCGGTAAGTGCGGCACCAAAAGCATCGGCGGCGGTTTCGAACAGCACGTCGATCGCCGGGCGCGAATGGTTGACCGGTTCCTCGGACGACAGCGCGATCGTGCCACCCGCCTCGACGAGCAGGTGATAATCCGCCGGAGCGAAATAGACCGTGCCCCCCGTCGCCATTTCCTTGTCCTCGGCCTCCTTGACCTGAAGTGCACATTTGGCCGCGAGCAGCTGGACCAGGGCATTGTCCCGGCGCGGCGGGACGTGAACGACGACGAAAATGGGGACGGGGTAGCACGCTGGCAAGGCAGGAAGAATCTGCGAAAGTGCCTGCACGCCGCCCGCCGAGGCACCGATGACCACCGCCTTGCCTGTCATGTCAGTCCTCGCTGGTAGATCTTCTGTTCGCCCACGAACTCGCTGAATGCGTCGATGTGATCGCTGAAGCGCAGGCTTTCCTTGGAGCCAAGCCCCAGAAACCCGCGACGCGCGAGCGAATCCCTGAACAACCCGATCGCGCGGTTCTGCAATTCGCGGTCGAAATAGATCAGCACGTTGCGACACGAGATCAGGTGCATTTCGCCGAACACGCTGTCGGTCACCAGGCTGTGGTCGGAAAACACGACCTGGTTGCGGAGCGACTTGTCGAACACCGCGCGGCCATAATCGGCGGTGTAATAATCG
>CAXRCQ010000222.1:0-2032 GCA_964228845.1 Blastomonas sp. | reverse complement strand
GTGACGAGCGCAATCTGAGCGGACAGATCGTTCATGCAACTTGCCCCGTGGCGAAGGGCAGCTGGCTGCTATCTACGTCTCGTTCGGCCAGGTCGGTCAGCGGGGTCGGATACTGTCCGGTAAAGCATGCGTCACAGTGTTGTGGGCAGGCATTGTTGCGACCGGGTTCGCCGACGGCGCGGTAAAGCCCGTCGATCGAGACGAACGCCAGACTGTCAGCGACGATGAACTGGGTCATCTGGGCAATGTCCATCCGCGCGGCGAGCAGCTTGTTCCGTTCGGGCGTGTCGACGCCATAGAAGCACGAATGGCCGGTTGGCGGGCTGGCGATCCGCATGTGGACTTCCGCCGCCCCGGCATCGCGCATCATCTGCACGATCTTCATCGAGGTGGTGCCGCGCACGATGGAATCGTCGATCAGGACGATCCGCTTGCCTTCGACCAGGGCGCGGTTGGCGTTGTGCTTGCGCTTCACGTCGGCATGACGCGCGCCGTCCGACGGCTGGATGAAGGTGCGCCCGACATAGTGCGAGCGGATGATGCCCAGTTCAAACGGAATGCCGCTTTGCTGGGCATAGCCGATCGCTGCCGGAACGCCGCTGTCGGGCACCGGTATGACCAGGTCTGCTTCGGCAGGCGCTTCCTTGGCCAGTTCCATGCCGATGCGCTTGCGCACTTCATAGACCGACTGGCCGCCCATGACCGAATCCGGGCGGCTGAAATAGACATGCTCGAAGATGCAGGGGCGCGGGCTGGTCTTGCCAAACGGACGGTGGCTGGACATGCGGCCGTCGGCGCGCACTTCGACCATTTCGCCCGGCTCGATCTCGCGCACGAATTCGGCGCCGACCACGTCGAGAGCCACGCTTTCGCTGGCAAAGACGGTGGCATCGCCGATCCGGCCCATGACCAGCGGACGAATGCCCAAGGGGTCGCGGCAGGCGATCATCCGCTTGGGCGTCATGCAGATCAGCGAATAGGCGCCCTCGATCATCCGCAGCGCATCGACGAAGCGGTCGAGCAGCTTGGGGAAACGGCTGGTGGCGATCAGGTGGATGATGACTTCGGTGTCAGAGGTCGACTGGAAGATCGAGCCGCGTTCAACCAGTTCGCGCTTGAGCGCCATCGCGTTCGAGATGTTGCCGTTGTGCGCGACCGAGAATCCGCCGCGTGCGAGATCGGCATGGAGCGGCTGGACATTGCGCAGTCCCTGACCACCTGTCGTGGCATAGCGGACGTGGCCCGAAGCCATCTCGCCGGGCAGCTCTTCAAGGATCGAACTATCCGAGAAAACCTGCGCGACATGGCCCAGGCCGCGCCGCGCGAAAAATTCCTGTCCGTCGAAACTGACGATGCCGACAGCTTCCTGGCCGCGGTGTTGCAGGGCGTGAAGGCCCATCGCAGTCATCGCGGCAGCTTCCTTGGCGCCAATCACGCCGAAGATGCCGCATTCCTCGCGCAGCTTGTCTCCATCTGCGTCAAGGAAGGGATGGGTAAGGTTCATGATGAGTCGCCTGGCGCTGGGTTGTGCCCTGTCGCTGCGCCTTTGGCCGCGTTTGCCCGCGAAGGCAAGGGCGTGGGCATTGCCCTGAGGCAGCATTCCCCCTAAATCCGACCGAGCCCCTTCAAATTCGTGTCGAGAACCGGTTTTGCTATTATCCCCATTCGAATGGACCATCGCCAAGCGCTACATGATGCCAGAGCGGGGCGAGGCGGTGATCGCTGTCGTTGCCGGGATCGGGGTGGGGGTCGTGACCCTTTCCGTCGCCATGCTGGTCATCGTGATGAGCGTGATGAACGGCTTTCGTGCCGAACTGTTTGACAAGATCGTCGGGCTCAATGGCCATGCGATCATCCAGGGCTATGGCGGCAAGCTGGAAAACTGGCGCGCCGTTCTGCAGGACGCGCGGGCGACGCCGGGCGTGGTCAGCGCTTCGCCCCTGATCGAGCAGCCGCTCCTCGCCAGTTTCAAGGGCCGCGCCGAGGCCATTTTCACGCGCGGCCAGACCCAGGAAGACATTGCGGCCCTGGC
>CAXRCQ010000221.1:0-6490 GCA_964228845.1 Blastomonas sp. | reverse complement strand
GCATTCCCGATATTCCCCGCCTCGCCGATCCGCGGTCGCGGGTCGAGGCCGGGTCGGTCGGGCTGCTCGGCCAGATTTGCGGGCTCTATCCGCATGCAGGCCCGGGCGGCTGGCCGATCCGCGGGCGGCTGGCCGAGCCATGGTTCGCTCCGCACGCCCCCTCGCCTGCGTTGCTCAAGGCGGGGCAGCAGGTGCGCTTCGAGCGGATCGATGCGGGCGAGCTCGCGCGCCGGACGGGGGGCGCGGCATGAGCCTCACTGTCATCAAGGCCGGGCTGCAGTCGAGCATCCAGGCCGCGCCTTATCGCGGGCTGCGCAAGCTTGCCGTTCCTTCGGGCGGCGCGGCGGATGGGCTGAGCCTCGCGCTCGCCAACCGGCTGGTCGGGCGGCCGTTGGATGCTGCCGCGATCGAGATCACGCTCGGCCCGGCCGAATTCCGCGCCGACTGCGCGCTCGCCGTCGCTGTGACCGGCGCGCCGTGCCAGGTCCAGATCAACGGTGAGGAGGCCGAACCGCACCACACGCTGCACCTGAAAGCGGGCGATACGCTCGCCATCGGGCGGGTCTGGGCCGGATGCAGGGTCTATGTCGCGGTGTCTGCCCCTATCGAGGTGCCCGAACTGCTGGGTACGCGCTCGACGCTGATCGGTGCGGGCTTTGGCGGGCTGGAAGGCCGTGCGCTGGCTGCCGGCGATGTGCTGGAGCTCGGCGAGCAGGGCGACGATGCGCCCGCGCTCGTCACTCCACCCGAGTTGCAGCCCTTTTTCGGCCATGGCTTCGTGCTGCGCGTGGTCGCAGGGCCCGAGAGCGATCGGCTGGCGCTGGGCATGGCAGCGCTCGCGCGAAAGCGCTGGCGTGTATCGTCACGGTCGAGCCGCATGGGGATCAAGCTTCAGGGCACCGCCATCGATCTCAATTCGGCCACGCCGATCCGCAGCGGCGCGGTCTTTCCCGGCGTGATCCAGTGCCCGCCCGATGGCCTGCCCTATCTGATCGGCTGCGAGGGCCAGACCACTGGCGGCTATCCGCGCATCGGCCAGGTGATCCGCGCCGACCGGCACCTGATCGGCCAGCTCGCCCCCAATGCGACGATGCTGCTGGTGCCCGTCCAGCCCGATCAGGCCGAACAGATATTGCACGAGAAGCTGACGCTCTGGGCAGAGTGGCTGCCCGGCCTGGCGCTGGCCTGACCGGGCGCCGCCGGATCAGGCCGAAATCGCGGCGAAGATCATCGGCCCGCCGATCTCGATCGATTTCTGGTAGGCCGGACGCGCGCGCAGCCGCTCGAGATAGGCGATGAGCTTGGGACGATCGCCGATCTGCTTGCTGGCGGTCGCCACCTCGAGCAGATAGGCCATGTTGATGTCCGCACCGCTCAACCGGTCCCCGACAAGATAGTCATGGCCAGTCACCGCGCGCTCGACATGATCGAGCAGCTTGGTGACTTCCGCGCCCATGAAGCCGCCGAGCATCGGGCCGAGGCCTCCAAAGCGCGGCGCGAGTGCGGAAAAGATGATCGGGCTGGCCATCGTGCCTTCGGCGAAATGCAGCCATTCGAGATAGGCCGGACGGTCCTTGGCATTTGCCGGCGCCAGGGTTTCGCTGCCGAAGCGCTCGATCAGATATTCGATGATCGCGCCCGATTCGACCATGGCATGACCGTCGACAATCACCGTTGGCGCCTTGGACAGCGGGTGCACCTCGGCAAGGCCCGGCGGCGCGCGGAAGGTCTGCGGATCGCGCTGGTGGCGCACCATCTCGTAAGGCGTGCCCATTTCCTCGAGCAGCCAGATCACGCGGGTCGAGCGCGAATATTCCAGATGGTGCAGCACGATGCTCATGGCGTTTCTCTCCGGTTGTTATGTTCTTGAAGGCTTGTCGGTCAGTCCGCCGATGTCATCGTCTCCGGCGCAGTTTCGGGCAGCGGCGCGTTCAGACGCGGGTCCTTGTCGAGCTCGGTCCAGTCGCTGTACGGGCGGCCATAGACCTGGTCGAAGAATTCGTAAGGCAGCCGGAAGGGCCGGGTCGATCCGCTGTTCCAGAGCATGACGATGCCGGTGCGCCGTTCGGGATCGAACCACATCACCGCGCGATAGCCGTTGACCGCGCCGCCATGGCCGACCAGCCAGTGACCGTCATAGATATGGCTGCGCCAGCCCTGGCCATAGCCATGGCTGATGATCAGCGAATCGGGTCCGCTCCGCCCGCCCTTGTAGGTCGCGACGCGCGGGCGGTGGATTTCGGTCAGCACGCCGGGCGTGATGACCTGCGGCGCCTGACCCATCTGCGCCTCCATCCAGCGCGCCAGATCGACAATGTTCGAGCTGACCCCGGCGGCGGCGGGGACGCGGAAATAGGCATCGGAAAGCACCTGCACCTGACCCCGGCGATAGGGCCGCGCCCAGTTCTGCGCGCCGGTCAGGTTCGCCATGCCGAGACCTGCGCTCTTCATGCCCAGCGGCGCAAACAGCATCTGCTCGGCAAGCTGGTCATAGGGCGTTTTCGTCGCATTCGCGACGATCTCGCTGAACGCATCATAGGCGACGTTCTGATAGCTGTGGCAGTCGCCCGGCATGCATTGCTGCGGCACGGTGGACAGCATGTTGCGCAGCATCGGCGCAGGATCGCCCGATTCGAGCTTGCGGTCATAGGCATTGCGCGCAAGGCCAAGGCGGTGCGCGAGCAGATCGGGAATCGCCAGCCGGTTCTCGGCCCCGCCCGCCAGCTTGAGCGTGGTGTGGAACGAGGAGAGCGGTGCCGAAAGGCTGAGCTTGCCCTGCTGCGCGAGCTTGTAGGCGAGCGTTCCCGCGACGCCCTTGGAGACCGAGGCCCAGCGGAACACGGTCTGCGGCGTTACCGGCAGACCCGCCTCGCGATCGGCAAAGCCGTAACCATTGACGAAGGTCAGCCGCCCGTTCTCGACCGCCGCAACCGCGAGCCCGACCATTTCGGGATCGCGCATCATCCGGGTGATCCGCGCATCCAGCGCGGCATAATCGACTTGGCCCTGCCACCGATCGGGCGTCAGCGGCAGATTGGCATCGTCGATCAGCGGTGCGCTGGCTTGCGCCGCGATGGCGGGCGTGCCGGTGACGACAACGCCGCCGCCGCGCGACACGCTCATGCCGATCAGCAGGGCCCCTGCGGCCACGCCGCCTGCGGTCCAGACCAACGGACTGCGCAGCCAGTGCTTCATGCGATCTCCGATGTGTAAATTGCGCCCCGGCTGCAATGCCTTATTGCCTGCATCTCAGCCACGTTACACGTTCTGCCCTGTAAAATGCTTAAGCACAAGTCAGCGACGATTCGGTCTGTCGCCGCAGCGCGTCAGACTGGCGGCTAAAGCGCGTCGGCGCCCGCCGCGACGATCGGCGATACATAGTCGGGATCGTGCTGGAACGGCAGGGAACTGTCCGAACGAAGCGCCTGCAGGATTGCGGCGAAATCGGTGACGGGCCTAAAGCCCAGCATCCGCTCTGCCTTGGCGGGATCGTAGACCCGGTCGATCGTGTCCGGCAGCTGCCAGCCGCGCTGCGCATAGAGTTCTGCCGCGTCGGGATGATGGCGCGCGATCGCAACCGGCGCGTTGCGGACCAGTTCTGCCGCTTCCTCGCGCGCGAATGGCGGCGGAGCGGACAGGACGAACGTCTGGAAACCCAGCCCCGCCGGCGCGTCCAGCGCGGCAAGATGCGCGCGCGCCGCATCCTCGACCGTCAGCCGCCGGTTGAGAAATTCATTCGCCTTGAGGTTCGGGCCGGGCAGCGATCCGTCGGCATCATCCTCCTCGGGAAAGAACCGTCCGGTGCGCAGCACGAGCGCATCGATCCCGTGCAGATCTGTGTAAAGGCGACACAATTCCTCCGCCGCCAGCTTGGTGACGCCATAGATGTTGCGGGGACGAAGCGGGCCGAATTGCTCGTCGAGCCAGAATGCCTCTTTTGCCCCGCCTGCTGCGCCCGCGCGGACATCGGCGCGGATCATCAGCGATGTGGTGGAGGTGAAGATGAAGCGCCGATGCCCCGCTGCCACCGCCGCCTCGAGCAGGTTGAGCGTGCCGGTGACGTTGACATCGACAAAGCTCTGCGCGCGATAGCGCACGATATCGGGCTTGTGCAGCGCGCCTGCATGGATGACGCAACTGGGGCGATGATCGGCAAAGACGCGCTCGATGCTGGCGCGATCGGCGACCGAGGCGATGATATCGGTCTCGGCCCCGGCGACGACATCGAGCCCGACAACCCCATGCCCCGCCGCGCGCAGCATGGGCGCGAGAAATCGCCCGAGCCAGCCCGATGAGCCGGTGAGCAGGACCCGATGCGGCTGGCTCATGCGGCGCGGTGGTCCTCGCGGATCGTGGCAACACCCGCGATTTCCTCTTCATGCGCAGCGTCGCGCCAGGTTTCGGCGAGTGCTTGTCTTTCCCATTCGAGCATCGCGGGATGCGCAAGAATATGCTCGACCCAGGCCTGGCCCTCCGCCCCGATCTTGAGATCGAAGCTGCGCACGCGATAGGCGACCGGCGCGAAGAACGCATCGACGGCGGTGAAGTTCTCGCCCGCCAGCCAGGGGCCACCGAACCGATCCAGCCCCTGTGCGAACAGCTCGCCAATCCGGTCGATGTCATTCTGCAGCGCGGGCGGCACCGCGATCAGGTCCGCACGCACGCCGACGCTCATCGGGCAGATATTGCGCAGCGGCGAGAAACCCGAATGCATTTCCGCCGCCGCACAGCGCGCCCAGGCGCGCGCGTTCCGATCGGCGGGCCAGACGCCCGGATGCCGCTCGGCGAGATATTCGACAATGGCGAGCGAATCCCAGACGATCACATCGCCATCGTGCAGGCACGGCACCTTGCCATTGGGCGCGAAGCTGCGGAATTCCTCCGAATTGTCGGGGCCCGCGAACGGCACGATCCGGTCTTCGAACGGCAGCCCAAGCGCCTTCATCAGCAACCAGGGACGCAGCGACCAGCTCGAATAGTTACGGTTGGCGGTGAAGAGTGTGTAGGACATGCAACATGCATAAACCCAAGCCCTGCGGCCTGCAATTATGCGTTACCGGGTTGGCACCCGAGGCTGCAGATCGGGCGAGTCCGGCGACGGCGGGTGGCGCTCCAGCTCGGCGATGAGCCGCTTCATCTCGTCAATCTCGCGGACCTGCGCCTCGATGATCTCATCCGCAAGCTTGCGTACGCGGGGGTCGCGGATATGCGCGCGCGAACTTGTCAGCACGGCGATCGAATGGTGCGGGATCATCGCCTTCATGTAATCGACGTCGTCCACCGTCTCCTGGCTGCGCACGACCCACAGGGCTCCGGCAAACACCAGCACCCCACCGGCGATGATCGCCAGATTGGCAGCGCGATTGCCATACATGGACCACATGAAGCCCATCATCACGATGGCCATGACCGCCCCCATGAGCAGCGCCATCCAGGCACGCGTCTCGCTGTAGAACACATGGTCCAGCGCAAAAGTGTTGAGATACATCAGCAGCAGCATGATGACGGTCGAGGTCGCGATCATGGCCGCGAAGCGCCAATAGCTCATCAGTCATTCCCCATTGCCCCGACAGCCCTGCATTTACGGGCGGGCCGGGCTTTGGTTCAGACGTCAGCGAGAATCGCGCAGATGGCGGTTCAGAAAGGCGGTGCTGTCAGCGAGAACTGGGCCTTTCGAGCGGAACGGGACCGACAGCGCCATCACCACCTCCTCGTGGTCGAGCCCGCGATAGTTGATCAGCTCTGCTGGCGCGCCCAATGCCTTGAGCCGCCTGCTCAGGTTGATCGCATTGCGCGGCCGGACGGTCTCGTCCTTCGTGCTGGTCACCAGCAGCATCGGCGGCGCATCGGCGCGCGCCTGATCGATCGGCTGGGTCACCTTCGGGTCTGGATATTGCGCCATCGCGTCGATCGAGCGCTTGGTGGTGAAGGGGTAGAAATCATAAGGACCGCTCAGCCCCACCACCGCCTTGACGATGCCTGGATCGACATCGGCGGCCTTGAGCCAGCGCGGATCGAGCGCGAGCAGCACCGCAGTATGCGCGCCGGCCGAATGGCCCGAAAACGCAATGCGCTGGGGGTCGCCGCCGAAACGCGCGATATTGTCCCGCACCCAGGCAACGGCCTCGGCTCCGTCCTCGACAAAGGCGGGGAAGCGGACGTCAGGTACCTTGCGGTAATCGGGGATGACAACGACAAAGCCCTGTCGCGCAAAGGCGCGTCCGGCAAAGGCATAATCCTGTCTTGCCCCCTTCACCCAGCCGCCGCCGTGCCAGAAGATCAGCACCGGACGCTTGTCGGCATTGGCGGCGGTCTCGGCGCGCCAGACATCGAGCGTCTGCCCATGGCTGCCGAAGCGCACGCCCTGTGTCACCAGCCTTGCACCCCTGCCGCCCCCCATGGCAGCATCGAGCTGGCTCAGCAGCAGCGGCGGCGAAGTCGTCGCACCGTAAAGGCCAAGCCCGCCAAGCAACGCGGCGGCCACGCCCAG
>CAXRCQ010000220.1:0-8488 GCA_964228845.1 Blastomonas sp. | reverse complement strand
CAGTACGCTGACCTTGATCTCGCTGGTCGAGATCGCCTGGATGTTGACGCCGCGATCGGCAAGCGCCTTGAACATCGTCGAGGCGACGCCCGCATGGCTCTTCATGCCCACGCCGACGACCGAAATCTTGGCGACATTGGTGTCGGGGATGATGCGGTTGAAGCCGATCGAGTCCTTGGCCTGTTCGAGCAGGTCCATGGAGCGTGCCAGGTCCGCTGCGGGCACGGTGAAGGTCACGTCGGTCTCGCCCTTGTCGCGGCCGACATTCTGGATGATCATGTCCACATTGATCGCCGCATCGGCGAGCGGCGCGAAGATGTTTGCCACCGCACCCGGCTTGTCGGGCACGCGGGTCAGCGTGATCTTCGCTTCGTTCTTGTCATGCGCGATGCCGGTAATCAGCTGGCGTTCCATGTCCATTCCTTCCAGTTCTTCGTCGCTGACGATCATCGTTCCGGGAATCGTGTCGGCAGAGGGTGCATCTGCATCGATGAACGAGGACAGCACCTGCACGCGCACCCCTTCCTTCATCGCGAGGCCCACCGAGCGGGTCTGCAGCACCTTGGCCCCGACGCTCGCCAGTTCGAGCATTTCCTCGTAGGTGACGTTCTTGAGCTTGCGCGCCTTGGCGACGACGCGCGGATCGGTGGTGTAGACTCCATCGACATCGGTATAGATGTCGCACCGATCGGCCTTCACCGCCGCCGCGATCGCGACCGCAGAGGTATCCGAACCGCCACGGCCCAGAGTGGTGATCCGGCCATCGGCGCTTACCCCCTGAAAGCCCGGGATGACGGCAATTTCGCCTGCCTCCATCGATGCGATCAGCGCGGTGGTATCGATCGCCTCGATGCGGGCTTTGGCATGCGCCTCGACGGTGTGGATCGGCAATTGCCAGCCCAGCCAGCTGCGCGCCTTGGCACCGACTGCCTGGAGCGCGATGGCGAGCAGACCGCTGGTGACCTGTTCCCCGCTGGCAACCACCACGTCATATTCTGCCGGGTCGTAAAGCCAGCTGGCTTCGCGGCAGAAATTGACCAGCCGGTCGGTATCCCCTGCCATGGCCGAGACGACCACCGCTACCTGATGCCCGCGAAGCTGCTGCGCGCGCACCAGATCGGCAACCTTGAGGATGCGCTCTGTCCCGGCCATCGATGTGCCGCCGAATTTCATGACGATCCGTGCCATTGCCCGTTCGTGCTTTCCCTTATGCGAAGTTCGCCCCTATAACCGGGCGCTGCCATAGAGAGGCCCCATCATGAACGCAAGCACCGCAACCGCCGAAAATCGTAGCGGCACCATCGATCCCAAAGAGGCTGCGCATTTCGGCAAGCTCGCCGCCGAATGGTGGGACCCGAAGGGCGAATCGGCGATGCTGCACAAGCTGAACCCGGTGCGCCTCGCCTATATCCGTGCGGCGATCGACCGGCACTGGGCAGAGGCTGGCGCGGCGCGAAAGCCGCTCGCGGGCCGCAGCGCGATCGATGTCGGCTGCGGAGCAGGCCTGCTTGCAGAGCCTCTGGCACGACTGGGGGCAAGGGTGACGGCGCTGGATGCTGCGGCGGAGAATGTCGCCGTCGCTCGCGCGCATGCCGAGGCGGTTGGCCTTGCCATCGACTATCGCAATGTCGATGTCGGGACGCTGCAGGGCGAGACGTTCGACCTCGTCACCTCGATGGAGGTGATCGAGCATGTCACCGACCCCGCCGCATTCGTCGCCGCGCTCGAGCGGACGCTGGCTCCCGGCGGGCTGATGCTGCTTTCCACCCCCAACCGCACGCCCCTGTCGCGCCTGATGCTGGTCGAGGCCGCCGAACGGCTGGGCCAGGTTCCGCGCGGCACGCATGACTGGCACAAGTTCCTGACGCCGGACGAGCTGACCGACCTGCTGAAGGACGTCGGCCTCACCGTGATCGACACGCGCGGCATCGCCTGGGACCCGCTCAAAGGCCTACACCTCAGCGACAACCTGGCGCTCAATTACCTCATGACGGTGGCGCGGGGTTAGGCGGCCCGTACGCTCTGATAGGCAGGGCGATAGCGCGGCTCGGGAACGGGCAACCCGTCGGCTTCCAGGCTTTCGACAAAGGCTTCGATGGCAATGGCAATTTCCGCCGCCGCCTGTTCAGGCGTCTCGCCATGCGCACTGCAATGCTTGAGATCGGGAACATCCGCGATCCAGCTTTCGTCTTCAGCCGACCAGAACAGGTTGATATGGTAATGCGGCGTCATGCCTTGTCATCCAACTGGAGCCCGTGAGCCTCGATAATAACAAGAAACTGGCGCACCTGATAGGGCTTGGCCGATTTGCCATCGGGCTGGGCGTTGATCCGGTCCCCAATGCTCTGGTGCTTGTAGATAGGGTGACTGCCTTTGACGCGATCCAGCACGAAACCATAAGCCATCAACAGCCGCTCGAACTCGGCGAAGCTGAGCGCGCTGCCGCGCAGCTATTTTTCCTGCAGCTTGCCGATACGCGTCATGCAACCCCCGCCTATTCGTCGAACCCGCCTTCCATATAGTCCTCGCGGGCGAGATCGCTGAACTTGGTATATTCGCTTTCGAAGCGCAGCTGGACATTGCCGGTCGAGCCATGGCGCTGCTTGGCGACGACGACGGTCGCCTTGCCCTGCACTTTGAGGTGGCGTTCCTCCCAGATGCGGTATTTCTCGACCTCTTCGGGCGTGCTGTTGTCGTCGGGCACGGTCGGCTGCAGTGCCTGATTGTAATATTCGTCGCGATAGATGAAGAGCACGATATCGGCGTCCTGCTCGATCGAGCCGGACTCGCGAAGGTCCGAAAGCTGCGGACGCTTGTCCTCGCGGCTTTCGACCGCACGGCTGAGCTGCGAGAGCGCCATCACCGGCACCTGCAGTTCCTTGGCGAGCGTCTTGAGGCCACGGCTGATTTCCGAAATCTCGTTGACGCGGCCCTCGTTGCGGCCTGTGCCCTGGAGCAGCTGGAGATAATCGACCACGATGAAGCCGATATCGTGCTTGCGCTTGAGCCGGCGCGCGCGGGCGCGCAGCGCGGCGATGGTGAGGCCCGGCGTGTCGTCGATGAACAGCGGCAGGTCTTCCAGCTCCTGCGAGGCAGCCACGAGCCGCTGGAATTCGTTGCGCGCGATCTGGCCCATGCGCAGCTTTTCCGAGCTGATCCGCGACTGTTCGGCCAGGATACGCGTGGCGAGCTGGTCCGCCGACATTTCAAGGCTGAAGAATGCGGTCTTCGCGCCGACATTCTTGTCGTCCGCCACGCCCGCCGCCTTGTCGAGCCGCCAGCGCGCCGCCGCGTTGAAGGCGATATTGGTCGCGAGCGAGGTCTTGCCCATGCCGGGCCGTCCGGCGAGGATCAGCAGGTCCGACGGATGCAGGCCGCCGATCTTGGCGTTGAGATCCGTGAGGCCCGTGGTCACGCCCGAAACATGGCCGCCGCTGTTCAGCGCCTTTTCAACCATCGACAGCGCGGTGCGGGTGGCGACGTTGAACTGCACCGCACCGCTGGTATCGCCCTCGCCCTGCGCGACATTGTACAGCGCCGCTTCGGCCAGCTCGATCTGGCCCAGCGGATCGACCGATTCGCTGGTATCCATCGCCTTTTCGACCAGCGAGCGGCCCACCTGGATCAGCTCGCGCAGCAGTGCGAGGTTATAGATCTGCTCGGCAAAGTCGCGCGCGCCCAGAAGCCCTGCCGCATCGCCAGTGAGCCGGGCGAGATAGCGCATGCCGCCCAGTTCGCCCAGACCCGGATCATTCTCGAAGAACGGCTTGAGCGTCACCGGCGTCACGGTGACGTTCTTGTCGATCAGCTTCATGATCTGCGCGTACAACCGCTGATGCACGCTCTCGAAGAAATGCTCGGCCTTGAGCCGCGCGCCGATTTCCTCGGCGATCCGGTTGTCGATCAGCAGCGCACCAAGAAACGCCGCCTCGGCCTCGATATTGCGCGGCAGGCGGGCTTCGGCGGATTCGCGCGGATTCGGCGCGGCGATCTGGGGCGGCAGCGCAGGCGGCGGCGCGGTTTGGAGCAATATGTCTTCGGGCATCCGTCCATAATCGCGCCTGGAGCAGTGCCGCGCAAGGCATCGAAGGCAATATTCGTGTGGACAAGGCCGGGGACAGCGGCAGGCGCGGGTTTTTCCGCTTGCCCCCCGGCACAGCATAAGTGCAAGAGTTGCGGCCATGTCCAACCCGCGCATCATCCATGTCGAGCTCGACGAGCAGACGATCCTGTGGCGCAATGCGGATATCGAGCAGGAACGGCGGATCGCCATTTTCGACCTGATCGAGGACAATTTCTTCAAGCCGCTCAAGGAATATCCCGACGGCTATGCCGGGCCTTTCCGGCTGCATCTGGCGGTGTTCGAGGGCCGACTGGCGATCACCATCTCGCGCGAGGACGGCAGCCATCTGGAAACGCTGGTGCTGGCACTGGGCCGTTTCCGCCGCCCGATCCGCGAATATTTCGCGATCTGCGACAGCTATTACCAGGCGATCCGCAAGGCGACCGCGCAGGAGATCGAGACGATCGACATGGCGCGACGCGGCGTGCACAATGATGCGGCGGAATTGCTGGTCGAGCGCCTGCAGGACAAGATTGAGATCGATTTCCCCACCGCGCGCCGCCTGTTCACGCTGATCTGCGTGCTGCACATCAAGGGCTGAGCAAAGCGACATGCGCCCTTCGACCCTGAAACGCTGGACCATAGGCCTTGTGCTGCTGGCGCTGCTGCTCGCGGTGCTGGGCGGGCTGATCTGGGGCGGCATTACCGGCTGGGCCCCTTCGCGCAAGGATTACCCGGTACAGGGCCTGTACGCGAGTTCGGCCGATGGGACACTGGCCTGGCCGACCCTGGCGACCATGGGCGCGGACTTTGCCTATGTGCGAGCGAGCGCAGGCGGGGCCTTGCGCGATCCGCGCTTTGCCACGAACATCAAGGGCGCGCGCGAGGCGGGGATGCGCTACGGCGCAGTGCACGAATTCAGCCTGTGCGCCACCGAAGAAGCGCAGGCACAGCAGTTCATCACCACCGTACCGCGCGACCCGGACATGCTGCCGCCGGTGGTCAGCCTGGAACTCGACGAGAAATGCAAGACGCGGCCTGACCGCGCGATGCTGCTCGGCGAGCTCAATACCCTGCTCAACCAGATCGAGAACCATGCCGGCAAGCCGGCGCTGCTGCGTATCGGCCCCGATTTCGAGGATGCGTACCAGGTCAGCGAAGGGCTGGCGCGCACGGTCTGGCTGATCGGCGATTTCGTGCCGCCCGATTATGCCGCCAAGCGCTGGGTCATGTGGCAATCGAGCAGTTTCTACCGGATCAACGGCGCGCCACATGGCGTGCGATGGAATGTGGTACGACCATGAGTGACGATGCAGGCAAAGCCGAACTGCTGGAGGCGGCGCGCGCGGCGGCGCTGACGGCTTACGCGCCCTATTCGGGCTTTCATGTCGGCGCGGCCTTCCGCTTTTCCGATGGCACGATCGTGACCGGCAGCAATTTCGAGAATGCGAGCTATGGCCTCGCCATCTGCGCCGAGACCAGCGCCGCGATCGCCGCCAATCTGCAGGGCCGCCGCACCGGGCTGGTCGAGGTCGCGATCATGGGCGGACCGCTCGGTGCCGATGGCCAGCTCGCGCCGGGGCAGCATCCGGTCACACCTTGCGGTCGCTGCCGCCAGGTGATGAACGAGCTGGCCCAGCTCGGCGGGACCGACCCCATTGTCTATTCGGGCCATGCCACGGGCGCGATCGAGCATCGGCTGTCGGTGCTCTTGCCAGCGGCGTTCGGCCCGGCCAATCTGGAATAGAACCACACCACCACCGCTCAGCCAGCGTGGGCGCGGGGCCTTCGACAGGCTCAGGCTGAGTGGGCCAGGAGAATAGCCGCATGTCCATCCTTTCCGACAAATGGATCCGCGCCCAGGCGCAGGAGAACGGCATGATCGAGCCGTTCGTCGAGGCCCAGCGGCGCGATGGCTGCATCTCCTATGGCCTGTCCTCCTATGGCTATGATGCGCGCGTGGCGGACGAGTTCAAGATCTTCACCAACGTCAATTCGTCGGTGGTCGATCCCAAGGAATTCGATCCGGCGAGCTTTGTCGATCGCAAGACCGATGTGTGCATCATCCCGCCGAACAGCTTTGCCCTCGCACGCACGGTCGAGTATTTCCGCGTGCCGCGCGACGTGCTGGTCATCTGCCTCGGCAAATCGACCTATGCGCGCTGCGGCATCATCGTGAATGTCACCCCGCTCGAGCCGGGCTGGGAGGGGCATGTCACGCTCGAATTCAGCAACACGACGCCGCTGCCCGCGAAAATCTACGCCAATGAGGGCGCATGCCAGTTCCTCTTTCTCAAGGGCAACGAGCCGTGCGAGACGAGCTATGCCGACCGCGCGGGCAAATATATGGGCCAGCGCGGCGTGACATTGCCCCGGCTTTGACCGATACCGACCAAATATAACATCACAGCAGGAGAGAGCCTCATGTCCGCCAGGGATTCGCGCGAGTTCGACGTCATCGTCTATGGTGCCAGCGGCTTCACCGGGCGTCTGGTCGCCGAATATCTGCAGAACACCTATGGCCAGGGCGGCGATGCGCCCAAATGGGCGGTCGCGGCGCGCTCTGCCGACAAGATGGCGTCGGTGCTCGCCGAGATGGGCCTGCCCGCCGACACGCCGATCGTCGTCGCCAATGCCGACGAGCCCGAAACGATCGACGCGATGGCAAAGCGCACCAGGGTCGTGCTGACCACCGTCGGCCCCTACCAACTCTATGGCGAACCGCTGGTCGCCGCCTGCGCCGCCAACGGCACCGATTATGTCGACCTGTGCGGCGAACCCGCCTGGATGCGGCAGATGATCGACAAGTACGACGCGGCAGCAAAGGAAAGCGGCGCGCGCATCGTGTTTTCGACCGGCTTCGATTCGATCCCGTTCGATCTCGGCGTGCTGATGCTGCAGAAGGAATGCGTCGCGAAGTTCGGCAAGCCCGCGCCGCGCATCAAGGGCCGCGTCCGCGCGATGCAGGGCACCTTTTCGGGCGGTACCGCCGCCTCGCTCAAGGCGACCATGGCGGCGGTCGGACGCAATCCCGAACTGCTCGGCTATCTCACCAATCCGTTCAGCCTCGCGGGCGGCTTCGAAGGTCCGGCCCAGCCCAAGGGCAACAAGCCCGAGCATGACGAGAAGCTCGGCAGCTGGGCCGCGCCATTCATCATGGCGCCGATCAACACCAAGAATGTCCATCGCACCAATGCGCTGCTCGGCCATCCCTATGGCCAGGATTTCGTCTATGACGAGATGATGCTGACCGGCCCCGGCGAGAAGGGCGAGGCTATCGCCAAGCATGTCGCGAGCACCGACATGATGGGCGACGAAGGTGGGCCCAAGCCTGGCGAAGGCCCGAGCAAGGAAGAGCGCGAGAACGGCTTCTACGACATATTGTTCGTCGCCGAGATGCCCGATGGCCAGGTACAGCTCTATGGCGTCAAGGGCGACAAGGACCCCGGATACGGCTCCACCAGCAAGATGATCGCCGAAAGCGCGCTCGGCCTGATCGAGGACGTACCCGAGGGTCCCGGCGGCATCACCACCCCCGGCGCGGTGCTGGGTGAGCATCTGGTCAAGCGGCTGGTGGCAAAGGCGGGATTGAGCTTCGCGGCGGAGTGAACGTACCGACATCCTCCCCCAACCTGGGAGGATGCACGCTCGATCTTGCTGCACCTGCGAACAAAGCCCCATTGCACTTTCCACAGATTGGCGCATATAGCAGCCGCTTGGGGCAACGCACGATCACGACAAGAGAAGAAGCGGAAGCATCATGCTGAAGGCCTTGCTGCGCAGAAAGCCCAAACCGGCGGCGCCCATCGATACCGCCACCCTGCCCGAAGGTCGGCGCGTCTATGCGATCGGCGACATTCATGGGCGGCGCGACCTGCTCGATCAGCTGCTCGACCAGATCGTCGAGGACGACCACGCGCGCGGCCCTGCGGACACGCATGTCGTGTTCCTGGGCGATCTGATGGATCGCGGCCCGGACAGCGCAGGCGTGATCGATCGCGCGATCGAACTTTCGGAAACGCTCGGCGACAATGCGCATTTCCTGATGGGCAATCACGAGGAAGTCTATCTCGCCGCTGCCGATGGCGACGAGAAGCTGGTACGGTTTTTCTGCAAGATCGGCGGCCGCGAGACGATCCTGAGCTATGACATCAGCCCGCAGGAATATAACGAACTGAGCATGGAGGAGCTGACCGACCGTCTCACCACGCTGCTGCCCAGGCGGCACCTCGATTTCGTGCGCGGTTTCAAGGACCGGATCGTGATGGGCGACTATGCCTTTGTCCATGCCGGCATCCGTCCGGGCAAATCGATCGAGGAACAGCGGCCCAAGGATCTTCGCTGGATCCGCGAGGATTTCATCATGGACGAGACGCCGCATGACAAGCTGATCGTGCACGGTCACACGATTACCGAAGATGTCGA
>CAXRCQ010000219.1:0-2440 GCA_964228845.1 Blastomonas sp. | reverse complement strand
TTCGGCATCGATGGTGAGCCCCGCCCCGCGGCCGAGATCGGTCACGATCCGCGCCATGTCGTCGGGCCCGGGGATCTTGGTCTGCACCGCCATCGCATTGGGCGCGGCGAGCACCGCCTTGGCGATGCGCGACTTGTCGGTGATGCTGGTTGCCAGCATGACGACGGGATTGACCGCCTTGTCCGCCGCAAGCAGCGCCTCGACCGCGGGCAGGCTTTCCTCGCCGCTGGTGTGGACGCGGATATAGCGCGCATCGCCGAACAGCGAGAGCGAGGCGGCTTCGGCCGCGAGCAGCGAGGGATCCTTGGCGAGCTGGTGCCCGTCGATATCGGTGCGCTCGGTGCCCTTGGGACAGCTCGCGATGATATCGGCCATCAGCGCGGCATTGCCGCCATCATCGGTGCCGAAGATCAGATAGAGCCGGATATCGGGGCGCGGCTTGCGGGCGAGCGCCTGGATGGCACCGACATCGCCCTTCATTGCGCGGCCGAAACCTCGCGCGCGAACAGTGACAGGCGCGTCACGATCTGGTCGGCAATCTCGAGCGACAGGTTCTCGAGCGCGCGGTTCTCCGCCGCGATGGTCGCATATTCGCTGCTGACGATGTCAATACCCGCATCGGAGGCGGCGGTCGCATCGAGCACCGTCTCGCCGCTGGCGATATCGACAAGCTGGTAGCGCGCGCGCAAGGTGCGGCGTTCGCGCGTCACCTGATCGTTGGCGAGCAGACCGAAGCCGGTGATCTTGTCGTCGAGCACCACCTGCAGCTTGTATTTCTGGTTGCCGTTGCTCAGCGCGTCGAGCTTGTCATCGAGCGCGTTCTTGACCAGCCAGCCCGCGCGCCCCTGGATCGGCGCGACCGCGACATCGCCCAGCGTGGTCGAGACCGCGCCCTGCGTGCCGTTCGAATAGAGCGGCTTCATCCCGCACGCGGACAGCGAGGCGAGCAGGGCGAGGGGGAGAAGGGCACGCATCATCACAATCCTCCCCTGCAAGGGGAGGTGGATCGCCGCAGGCGAGACGGAGGGGCGTCCCCCTTGATAGGACGTGGACACCCCTCCACCACTTCGTGGTCCCCCTCCCCTTGCAGGGGAGGATTGAGAGAGGAAGCCATCAAAACCATCACACCACCAGATTGACCAGCCGGTCGGGCACCACGATCACCTTGCGGATCGCCGCGCCGTCCAGGCTACGCTGCACCTTGTCCGATGACAGCGCAAGCCGTTCGAGCTCTTCATTGGGCAGGCCCTTGGCGACGGTGAGCGTGTCGCGCAGCTTGCCCTTGATCTGCACCGCGATGGTCACCTCGTCCTCGACCAGCAGCGCCGGATCGACTTCGGGCCAGCTCGCGTCGGCGATCAGGCCATGGCCTTCGAGCACTTCCCACGCCTCTTCGGCGAGGTGCGGCACCATCGGCGCGACCAGACGGCACAAGGCGCGGATCGCGACGTTGCGGCTGGCGCTGGGCGCGGCCTTCTCGATCGCGTTGGTCAGTTCGTACAGCCGCGCCACCGCCTTGTTGAAGGCCAGCGCCTCGATATCCTTGGCGATCAGGTCGATCGACTGGTGCAGCTTGCGGTCCAAGGCCTTGTCCTGGCCCTCGGCCGCCTCGACCGAGTTGAACACGCGCCACAGCCGCTGGACGAAGCGCCAGCAGCCCTCGATGCCCGCCTCGCTCCACGGCAGGTCGCGTTCGGGCGGGCTGTCGGACAGCATGAACCAGCGCACCGCGTCCGCGCCATAGCGGTTCACGATCTCGTCGGGATCGACCACGTTCTTCTTGGACTTGGACATCTTCTCGACGCGGCCCGCGATAGCGGTCTCGCCGGTCTCGGTGATGATCCAGTCCTCGCCGCTTTTCTCGACCTGATCGGGTCCCAGCCACTTGCCGTTTGCATCCTGCCAGGTCTGGTGAGTCACCATCCCCTGCGTGAACAGGCTGGCGAACGGCTCTTGCACATCGAGCTTGCCGATCCGCGCCAGCGCGCGGGTCCAGAAGCGGGCGTAGAGCAGGTGCAGGATCGCATGCTCGACGCCGCCGATATACTGGCCGACGGGCAGCCATTTGCCGATCTCGTCGCGCTCGAACGGCTTGTCTGAAGGCTGGCTGGCAAAGCGCAGGAAATACCAGCTCGAATCGACGAAGGTGTCGAGCGTGTCGGTCTCGCGCTGCGCCGGCTTGCCGCATTTGGGGCAATCGACATGCTTCCAGCTCGGGTGCCGCACCAGCGGATTGCCGGGAATGTCGAAGCTCACATCCTCGGGCAGGGTGACCGGTAGCTGGTCCTTGGGCACGGGAACGACGCCGCAATCGTCACAATGGATGAACGGGATCGGCGTGCCCCAGTAGCGCTGGCGCGACACGCCCCAGTCGCGCAGCCGCCACACGGTGGTGCCCTGGCCCCAGCCTTCGGCTTCGGCACGCGCGATCACCGCGGCC
>CAXRCQ010000218.1:0-5202 GCA_964228845.1 Blastomonas sp. | reverse complement strand
CGACACGAGACGGTCCAGGCAAGCGTCGGCCGCGTCAGGAAGGTCTGGCAACAATACTGGAATATCGAGTTCGAGCTTGTCGTTCATGGCGACCTCCTTTCGCTCTTCTTCGTTTCGGCGCGCGCGTCGCGCAGGATTTCGACACCGCCTTTGATGGCGATGATGGCGGTGGCGAAGCCGACCAGCAGGTCCGGCCAGTTGGTGCCCAGCCACAGCACCAGCACGCCGGCGATCAGGATGCCGCCGTTGGAAATAAAGTCATTGAAACTGAAGGTGGTCGCGGCCCGGAGATTGACGTCCGGCTCCTTAAGGCGCTGGAGCAGCCGCAGGCAGAGGTAATTCACGCCGCCAGCGATCACAGACATGACCATCATGGTCGGTCCGATGGGCTCGCTGCCCTGCAAGTAGCGTCGTCCGACATCGATCAGGATGCCGCCCGCGAAGATCATGAGCATGACGCCCGAGGCCATTGCCGCGCGTGTTTTCCATGTCTTGCCCCGGGTGAGCGCGACGAGGCTCAGCGCATATACCGCCGTGTCTGACAGGTTATCGACGCCGTTGGCGATCAGTGCGCTTGAATCTGCAAAATAGCCTGAGACGAAGAAGCCCGCCGCGATCGCCGCGTTCAGCAGCAGGACGATCCAGAGCGTGCGACGCTCTTCCCCACCAGTGTTGTCGTTGCTCGGGATCATCCCATGATCTCCTCGAGCGTCAGGAGGGCGAGGAATCCCACAAAGAACATCGAGCTGATGAGCGGAGTGTCAGGCTTCTCGTGTGCTTCGACCAACAGCTCCTCCGTGACGAGATAGAGCAGCGCCATAAGTCCGAAGCTGAGGAAACCGGCGATCATCCCCGGGGAGAGAGTGGCGACCGGCACGGCCGCCAGCGCGCCGATCGGCAGCAGCAGCGCCATTGCCGAGACGATCACGATGATGCGCAGCCGCGAACGGTAGGTTTCCGCCAGCTCGTTGGTGAGCGTCAGCCCCAGGAACAACACTTCGAGCGTCAGCGCGATCGTCAGCAGGAAACCTGCCTTCTCACCGGCGACGAACGCCAGGCCGAGCACCAGACCATCGACGAGGATGTCGATGCCGATCGCGGCGAGCAGTGCCATCGGCCCCCTGAAGCGGGCCTCGAAAGCCTTGAGCGCCAGCATCGTTGCAACGCCCGCTGCCCCGCCAATCAATGTGGCGCTGGGCGAAGCCTCATGTTTGACCTGGGGCAGGATTTCGGTCGCCGCCGCAGCAAACACGACGCCGGCAGCGAGATGCTGCAGGCCCGCCACAAGGCCGGGCTGTAACTTTGTGCGGCTCGCTATGATCGCGCCGAGCACGACCGCCAGGACAGGCGCAAGCGTATAAAGCAGTGCCTGCATATCCTACGTCTCCTCCGGTGTTCGGTGACAGACGTGGATCTTCCCGCGCCGCATGAAGGCGATCGCCCCGCCCGCCACGATGGCGCGCGATTGGTCGCCTCGAAACTCGTCACCCGTTCGCTGCGCGCGCAGGATCTCGGTCTTGCCGTTGGGCAGCCAGGTGACGGCCATCTTCAAGCCGTCATCGATGAAGTCGACATCGGCGCGCGTGCCGTCGTCACAGTACATGATGCGCTGCCCTATGAGCTTTGACGTCAGATGCTTTTCATGCGTCGGTTCGGTGGGCTGGGTCGGCGCTGGATTGCACGCCCCTACAATCAAGCCAGCTACGAGAACCGCGCCGAGGCGCGTGGTCGCCAAGCCTGTTTGATGCAGCGAGGCGCGCAAGTCGGTCACAATGGCGCGCCTTGGTCCGGCGCTATCGGCTCAGGTGCCGGCAGTCCCGCCGTGTCGAGATCTTCCATCTTGATCGTGCGGCACGTGGCCGTGAGGGGTGATGTTTCGCCAACAACCATGAAAATTCGACCTTTGGTTTTCTCCGCGATCATCCGATGGGCATGTTCAAAATGTCCATATAAGCCGAGAGCAGCTTGTTCCGGACTTGCAGGGTTGCCTCGAAAGTAATGGACGCACGGCTTTGAATGAGCGCGACAGTCGCAATGTCGGTGGTTTCGCCACGTTCGTACGCTTCGGTAACGACATCCTCTTGCTCTTGGGTCTCGTTGACCTTGGCGACCACAGCGTTAAGCGTGTCGGCAAAGGTTGAGGCCGGAGCGGTCGGCGCGACGCCTGGCGGTGCCGTTGGCTGCGCCTCGCGCAAGGCGCGACTTCGTGCGATCACTTCGGCACGAATGGCCATTACATTCGAGATCGACGTGTCAGACATCGCTTCTCTCCCGCTGCAGTGCGATGTGTCGGAGGACGGGACGTTTCATCGGGTGCCCTCCCGTTCGCAGATCCGGGTGCGGCCATCGCCTTCCACGATCGTGAGTTGCGACCCTTTGAACGTCGCGGTGGCCGTCTCGCCAATATATTGCAGGCCCTGCGCTGGAGCCGTCAGTGTCATCGGCGGCCCACTGTTGGAGCGCCGCAAATCAATCTGCAGCCCGCTGTCCTTGTAGTCGACGAACAGGGGTTCCCCATCGGAACAACGATACGGATGCCGGCCCATTTCCCCGGTCGCCACAGCGCTATCGGACGAATGGATTTGCTGCTCCGTTGGCGGGGCGGGCGGCTTGCTGTCCGAGCAAGCCGCCAGCCCACCAGCGAGGACAAGAGCGGGCAGTGCCCGCTTCCAGTGCGTCATCATCGCGCCTTCCTCCTGTAGCGGGAGGGGACGCGCTGACGATTGATCCCACGGGCAGGCTGGCCTACCCGCCAGCGCAGATAGGTCGCGAAGCGTTCGTCTGCCTCGACCATCAGGGAATGCAGGCGGCGCAACATCATAGCCGCGAATGGGAATGAAAGCGCACCGCGTAGCGTGCAGCTATGCGTTACCCTGGTGCCGCCATCGTTCCCTGCCAATTCGTACCGTTCCTCGAGGGTGAAAAGGTAAGGGATGCCGCAGGACCATGCGAAGGCATGCGGCTTGTCGAATTGATCGACCCGGGCGGGCGTTCGGATCGGCCGGGTGATGCCCTGAATCGCGAAGGTGCATTCCGTGTCACCCAGGCGGGACGGGCTATCTAGAAATACGAGCGGACTCCACGCCCGGCGGTGATCCGGATCGGTCAGCGCCGACCAGATGCGCAGTGGCCCACCGTGAAGCATTGAACTGGTTATGGTGCGAGGCATATCCCCATCTCCAAGAGATGAGCGGGGCGATCGCGGACCGCCCCGCTCACCCATCAGGCCAAGTTGTTCACGAAGGTCTGACCGTGGTCGTCCCCTTCATGCTCCTCTCTGTAGTGCTCGGGGTTTCCGATCACCTTCTGCCCGAACCGGGCGTAGAGCGTCGGCAGCACGAACAGCGTCAGCAGCGTCGCCGAGATCAGGCCGCCAATGACGACCGTCGCCAGAGGCTTCTGCACCTCCGCGCCTGCCCCCGAACCCAGCGCCATCGGAACGAAGCCGAGGCTGGCGACTAATGCAGTCATGATGACGGGGCGCAAACGCTGCATTGCGCCGACGTGCGCGGCCTCCTCGCGGCTCATGCCCGACCGGATCAGGTCGTGGATCGAACTGACCATGACCAAGCCATTGAGGACTGCGATGCCCGACAGGGCGATGAAGCCCACCGCCGCCGAGATCGAGAAGTCCATGCCACGCAGGAACAGCAGCAGCACGCCGCCCACCAGCGCAAACGGCACGCCGGTGAACACGATCGCGGCATCCCGCACCGATCCCAACGCCCCGTAGAGAAGCAGGAGGATCAGGATGAAGCAGGCCGGGATGACCAGCTTCAGCCGCTCGCTTGCCGATTGTAGGTTCTCGAACTGGCCGCCCCATTCGAGATAGGCACCAGCGGGCAGCCGGACCTGGCTGCCGATCGCCGCCTGCGCGTCCGCGACGACACTGCCGACGTCGCGACCGCGCACATTGGCCTGGACCACCACGCGGCGTTTGCCGTTTTCTCGGCTGATCTGGTTGGGACCATCGATCACCTTGATGTCGGCGACGCTGGAGAGCGGCACATAGCCACCCCCTGCCAACGGCACCTGCACCTGTTCGAGCAGACCGATGTCTGCACGTTGCGCCTCGGACAGCCGGATCACCACCGGGAAGCGACGGTCGCCCTCGAAGATCTGGCCCGAGGTTCGACCGCCGATCGTGGCGGTGACGGTGTCCTGCACATCCTGCGCGGTGACCCCCAACCGCGCCATTGCGTCGCGATTGACGCGAATGTCGAGCATGGGCAGGCCCGTTGTCTGTTCGACCTTCACGTCCGCCGCACCTTCCGTTTTGCGCAGCACCGCGGCGATCTGCTCGGCCGTCCGGTTCATCTGGCTGAAGTCGTCGCCGAATACCTTTACGGCGATGTCGCCGCGCACGCCGGCGATCAGCTCGTTGAAGCGCATCTGGATGGGCTGGGTGATCTCGTAGGCATTGCCCGGGATCTTCGCGAGGTTCGCCTCAATGCGGCTTACCAATTCCTCCTTCGGCAACTCGGGATCGGGCCAATCCTTGCGCGGCTTCAGGATGACGAACATGTCGGTCGCGTTGGGCGGCATCGGGTCCGAAGCCAGTTCGGCCGTGCCCGTCTTGGAATAGACGAACGCTACCTCGGGCTGCTTGGACATCATCCGCTCAATCGGCACCTGCATCGCCTGGCTCTGCTGGACCGAGGTCGCGGGGATGCGCAGCGACTGGATCAGCAGGTCGCCTTCGTCGAGCTGCGGCAGGAACACCGAGCCGAGCGTGGTGAAGGCTAGCGCCGCCACCACAAGGCTGCCGACACCTGCCCCGATCGTCAGCGTCGGGCGCTTCATGGCCCTGTCGAGACCGGGTTCGTAGCGCTTCTTCAGCCACGTGATGATGCGGCCGTCCTTCTCCTCCACCTTTTTCGATAGCCAGATCGCGATCATGGCGGGGACGAAGGTGAGAGAGAGGATGAAGGCGAAGCCGAGCGCGATGATGACGGTGAGCGCCATCGGCACGAACGTCTTGCCCTCCACGCCGGTCAGCGTGAGCAGCGGCACATAGACGAGGATGATGATCGCCTGCCCGTAGACCGAGGGACGGATCATTTCGCGGGCGGCGCGAGCCACGGTCGCCAGCCGTTCCTTCACGGTCAGCAATCGCCCTTCATGATGCTGTTGCTCGGCAAGCCGCCGCAACGCGTTTTCGACGATTATGACAGCGCCATCAACGATCAGGCCAAAGTCCAA
>CAXRCQ010000217.1:0-7664 GCA_964228845.1 Blastomonas sp. | reverse complement strand
GCGGGCACCGCGCCGCTGCGTGCGCTCGGCTTCGCGGGGTTGATCGTGCTGGTAGCGCTGCTGTGGACGGCAATCATCCTGCTTGTCGCTCGGCGCGGCGCGCGCTCGGCGGTGCATGCCGCATCGCTGGCGGCGATCTGGGTCGCGCTTACCCTCGTGGCGCCTGCGGGCGCCAATCTTGCCATCAATGCAGCGGTCGCCGTCCCCGATGGCGCGGCGCTGGCGCGCGAGAATCGCGAATATGTCCATGCCGGATGGGACCGACCGAAGGACGGGACGATGCGCGATTTCGTCAAGGTCTATCCGCAGCTTGCCACCCGGGCAGAGGTTCCTCCCACCTTCAGCTGGAAATGGTATTTCGCCTTCCAGCATCTGGGCGACCTCCATGTCGCGGAGGAATCCCGGGCCTATCGCGAGGGTATCGCGCGACGGGCAAGGCTGGCTGGCCTGGCCGGATGGCTGTTGCCGCCTGCAGGGATCGCCCAGGCGATGACCGCACTTGCCCGTACTGATGTGGCGGCCCAGCTCGACTATCAGATGCGCATCCGCGCCTATCATCAGCGCTTGCGCGAGTTTTATTATGATTATCTGTTCGATGAAAAGCCCCTTGGTCCGGAAGACCTGCAACGCGTTCCGCGTTTCGATCCTGCTATCGGCGGCTAGCCTTTCCCTCTCGCCTGCGGTTCATGCGCAGCGCGTGACCGACAATGCCGCAGCTGGTGCCGAAGATGCGTTCGGCTCCAGCATCGGCAATGAGCGGGTAGGACTGTACAGCGGCAATGACGTGCGTGGTTTCTCACCGGTCACCGCCAACAACATCCGCCTCGAGGGGCTGTATTTCGATCGCCCCGCATCGTTCACCGACCGGCTGGTGCAAAGCAATGTCGTGCGCGTCGGTCTCACCGCGCAGAACTATCTCTTCCCCGCGCCTACGGGTATCGTTGATTACAAGATTCGCCCGGCAGGCAACGATCTGGTGGTCAGCACGATGCTGGGCCTCAACAGTTGGGGCGGCGGCAGGCTCGAGATCGACACGCAGATCCCGGTGATCAAGGACCGGCTGAGCCTCGTCGCGGGGGCTGCCGGGTTTGTTGACGAACTCGCGCCCGGCAACCAGTCGTTCTTCGGCTCCTATGCCCTCGCGGCGCGGTGGAAACCTGGCCGCAATATCGAGGTAATCCCGTTCTGGAGCCGGATCGACCTTTACAACCGCGAGGCCGCGCCGCTCTACACGCCCGAAGGCGCGTTCCTGCCGCCCAGGATCGAGCGCCGCAAATTCCCTGGTCCCGAATGGGCGGACCAGCGCAACACGGTGCAGCATTATGGCGCGCTGACCAAGGCGCGGCTGGGCAGCGGCTGGGATCTGGCGGCGGGACTGTTCCGCTCGACTTCGGACAGCGCGACCAATTTCGCCACCAATTTCACCGCGCTGCGGCCCGATGGCACCGCCGTGCGCCGCATCACCAGTGACCCGCCGCTCTCGCTCGCCGGGACGAGCGGCGAGCTTCGGATCAGCAAGTCCTTCACCGAAGGTCCGCGTCGCCACACGCTGCACGCGGCGCTGCGCGGGCGCGAGCGGGTGAGCCGCTATGGCGGCGGTGCCTCGGTGAGCTATGCCCGCGCGCCGGTCGAGCAGGTGCTCGATGTGCCCGAACCTGATTTTCGCTTCAATCCGCAAACGGGCGAGACGGTGCGCCAGGCGATCGCAGGGATCGCCTATGATGGGCGCTGGCAGGGCGTCGGTGGGCTCAGCGTGGGCTTGCAGCACACCTGGTATCGCAAGCGCGTCGATCGGCCCGGCGCGGCGCTCGCCCGGACCGATGACGAAGCCTGGCTGCCCAATGTGACCGCGTCGATCGAGGCGACCAGACGGCTCGCCTTTTACGGCGGCTATACCAAGGGGCTCGAGGAAAGCGGCATCGCGCCCGACAATGCGGCCAACCGCACCGAAGCGCTGCCAGCGATCCTCACCAGCCAGGTCGATGCCGGGCTGCGCTGGAAGATTCCGGGCGGGATGAGCCTGGTGGCGGGGCTGTTCGACGTGCGCAAACCCTATTTCGCCGCCGATAGTGCCAATGTCTTTCGCGAGCTCGGCAATGTCCGCCATCGCGGGGTCGAACTGTCCGCGACCGGGACGCTGGTGCCCAGGCTGACCGTGGTGGCGGGCGCGGTGCTGATGCAGCCGCGCGTCACCGGAGAGGCGGTCGAGCAGGGCAGGGTGGGGCGCAGGCCACTGGGTCAGCCCTCGCAGATCCTGACGCTTGCGACGCAATATGCGGTGCCGGGGCTCGAAGGGGTGCAGTTGACGTTCAATGTCACGCATCGCGGTACCCGCGCCGCCGATACGCGCAACCTCGTCATCCTGCCCGCCCGTGCGATCATGGATGCGGGGGTGCGCTGGCGGTTCGATCTGGGCGACAATCCGGCGCTGCTGCGCGTCACGATGCTCAACGTGCTGAACACCTATGATCTCGCGCTGGTCGGCAGCGGCAGCTATCAGGTGAACGCGCCGCGCCAGCTGACCATGTTCCTGACCGTCGATTTCTGATCCGGAATCCCGTCGCATATCGGGACGGGGGCGGCGGCGGGTGAAACTCCCCGACCGGCCATGCGTATCAAGAGCTGGGATCGTCGGTACCAGGAGTTCCGGATGAACAGTCTTGCAAGCGCCGCCCTGAAACTGGCGGGAGGGGGACAGGAGAACGTCTCCAGCCGCTGGATCACGGCGCGCGAATTTCTTCGCAGCCCGCTGAATGTCGGCTCGGCCTTCCCGGCCTCGCGCTATCTCGTCGATGCGGTTCTGGACCCGGTCGATTTCTCTGCTGTGCGGCTGGTGGTCGAATATGGTCCGGGCAGCGGGCGCTTTACCCGGGCCCTGCTCGACCGGATGCACCAGAGTGCCCAGCTTGTCGCCATTGATGTCAGCCCGCGCTTTGCCAGACACCTGCGCGACACGATCCCCGACCCGCGTCTGTACGCAAGGGCTGGATCGGCGCAGAAGGTGGACAGCATCCTGGAAAAGCTCGGCTTTGGCGGAGCCGACCTCATCGTCACCGGTATCCCGTTCTCGACGATGAAGCCGTCGGTCGGAGCAGAGATCGTTCGCGCCAGTGCACGCCTGCTTGGTCCGCAGGGCCAGATGATCGCCTATCAGATGCGCGACGCGGTTGGCGGGCTGCTCTCAGACAGGTTTGCGCAGATCGAGCGCGACCGTTGCTGGCGCAATCTGCCGCCATGCCATGTCTTTCGGGCCAGCCAGCCGCAATCTTGATGCTCCACCGCGCGGCTGCGCGACGTGCAGGGTTTTGCCGGGGTCGGGCAGGCATGCGATGGCAGCATGCGCCCGACCCCGGCAACCACCGACCCCCCGATCGGTGCCCCCCCTTCGGCCCCCCGGGCCTTGCGATCCTGACGCCCCCAGCCTCCCCCGAAGCTGGCCCCCGGGCAGTCAGGATCAAAACAGTGCGTCGTCGAACAACGCGTCGTCATCATCCGCATAGCCGCCCGCGGCGGGTGCGGGGGCGATGGCTCCTCCGATCAGTCTCGCCATGCCGGGCAGCAGGAAATCGTCATGGACATGGCGTTCGCTGGCCATGGTATAGGCGCGCGCGAGACGCTCCATCACCTCGCGAGCGGGCTGGTCGTTGCGCCCTTCGATGGCCAGCGGGGTGTCGCGGCCGATCTCCATGACGAGCAGCTGCTCGATCCGCTCGAGCGCCTCGCCCAGGTCAAGGCTCTCCTCCAGTTCGTCGGTGGTCAGGTGCAGCGCGCCGAGCAGGCCGTTCGCCATGTCCTTCGACACCGCCATGGCCTGTTCGGTGCGAAGCGCCCCTTCGCGGATCGCGCTGAGCGACCGGGCCAGGCCGTCGCTGTCCTGTTCCTCGTGCGTGTCGGCATGTTCGCGCATCCGCAGCGAGACGCTGCCCAGAGCCGCCGCTTCTGCGGTGATCTGCTTGATCGTCTGGTCGAGGCTGTCGGAGCTGGCGCGGATCTCGTTGGCGATCACCGCGACCGGCCGGCCGATCGCCTCCACCCGGCGGCACTTGAGGCCGATATTGATGGCCATCTGCTGCACCTCGATGCGCAGGATCCGCATGGCCGCAGCGCGGCCGGAAAGATCGTCCACCGTGTCGACGATGATGCGCAGTGTCTCGGCAGCCTGGACGTCGGCAAGGCGCAGCTGGGTGATCATCGCATTGGCTTCGGCAATGCCCGCTTCCAGACTGCGCAGAAAGACCTGGCCGTCTTCCGTCCCGCCACCCTTGCTCAGCGCGATCAGCCGGTCGGCTTCGGGCACCAGGCTGCGCAGCGAGGTCACGAGCGCGCGGGTCTCGCTGCGGAATTCCTGCGCGGTCGATGCGGTGTGCGCGAGCAGCAGCCGCAGCAGATGGTCGCGGCACGCAGCCTCGTCCTCGGCATCCAGCCCGGCAGCAGCGAGCGTCGCATGCACATCGAGATAGCCTTGCAGCACATGCTCAAGCCGCTGACGGGCAATATCGCCGACCTGGATGGCACCAAGCACGCCTGCGACATTCGCCTGGATCGACCGGGCGAGCATCGATGTCTTTTCCGCCAGATCGGCGAGCATCGTCTGGTGGCGGCGCAGCGCAGCTGCATCGGCTTCCAGACGATCGGGCACATGCGGTACCACGCGCTGGCATTCGGTGGTCAGCAGCCGGTCGTTATGCTCCATGCTGCGCAGGCTGACGCGGAGCTGGTCCAGCTTGTCCTTGAGCGCGCTGACCTCGACCTCGCCCGCGCTGAGCTGGCCCGACATGGTGTTGGCAAAATCGACAAAGGTCTCCGCACCTGACGCTGCGATCTTCACGTTCAGCCCAAAGATGTGAAGCACGTGCAGCGACTTCTGGACTTCATCCAGAAAGCTCGAAAGGCGTCTCGCGGCAAGCTGTATCTCGCCGATTTCGCCGGCACGGCTCTGCGTCTGCTCGCCGACGCACGAGAGGCGGCGCGCGGCGGTGGTGAGGTTGGTCACCGCAGTCGCACCGTCACCCGACTGGAAGGTCGAGGTCGCATCGCGCAGGGCGCTGACGATACCGTCGATAGAGCGCACCGCTTCCGCCAGCGTGTTGCCCACTTTCACGAAACGCGCGTCGATGCCCTGGGTGATCTGGCCTAGCAGGGCGCTGATCGTTCCCGGGCCATCCTGGCCGGGGTCGGTAGCGCTGAGTCTGGCATGCAGCATGGCTGTCTCGATCCTTGTTCAGCGGGCCGTGGCGTGGAGCAGTTCGCGGGCAATCGATCCCAGCGGAATGACCTTGTCGGCCGCGCCGCGCCCGATCGCTTCCTTGGGCATGCCGAAGACGATGCAGCTTGCCTCGTCCTGCGCAAAGGTGCGCGCGCCGCATTGCTTCATCTCGAGCAGGCCGCGCGCTCCGTCATCGCCCATCCCGGTCATGATGATGCCGACCGCGTTCGAGCCGGCGCTGCGCGCGGCGGAACGGAACAGCACGTCGACCGACGGGCGATGGCGCGAAACCAGCGGCCCTTCGCGCACCGAAACGAGATAGCGTGCGCCCTGGCGCTCGAGCATCGTGTGGCGGCCGCCTGGCGCGATCAGCACATGGCCGCGCATGACGGTGTCGCCGTTCTGCGCTTCCTTGACGCTGACATTGCACAGCCCGTCGAGCCGCTTGGCAAAGGCGCGGGTGAAATTCTCGGGCATGTGCTGGACGATCACGATGCCGGGCGAGTTAGCCGGAAGCTCCATCAGCACCTCGCGCAGCGCCTCGGTTCCCCCGGTCGATGCGCCGATACACACGACCATTTCGGTGGTCTTGCTCATCGCGCGCCCCGAAGGCGGCATCAGCATGGCATCGGCGGTGAGCTTCGCCTCCACCTTGCGCGGCGCTGGCGGAGCCTTGCGGCCGGTCACCCGGGCCCTGGCCGCGCCCTTGACCGTTTCGCGGATCATCATCCGCGATTCCGCCAGATGATCGGCCACGCCCATGCGCGGCTTCAGGATGACATCGACCGCACCTGCCTCCAGCGCCTGCATCAGCGTCTCGGACCCCTGTTCGGTCAGCGACGAGCACATGACCACCGGGATCGGGCACTGCTCCATCAGCTTGCGCAGAAAAGTGATTCCGTCCATCCGCGGCATCTCCACGTCGAGCGTGATGACATCGGGCAGCTGGTCCTTGATATAGCGCGCGGCGGCAAACGGATCCGATGCTGCGGCGATCACCTCGATCTCGGGATCTTCCTGCAGCACCGAGGTGAGCGTCTGGCGCACGCTGGCGCTGTCATCGATGATGAGCACGCGGATCTTGGGACGCACCATGGACGCTTACACCTTCTGGAAGACCGTGTTGCAGACGGACTTGAGCTGCCCGCTGAACCCGGCAATCGATTCTGAATGTCCCAGCAGCAGATAGCCGCCCGGACGAAGTTGTTCGCACAAACGGGTTACCACTTTGTGCTGCGTCGGTTTATCGAAGTAGATCAACACGTTGCGGCAGAGGATGATGTCCACTGGCGCGCCGATGGCATAATGGTCGCTCATCAGGTTGAGACGGCCGAAGCTGACCTTCTTTCGCAGCGCAGCGGCGATGCGGACCTCGCGGCGACTGGGGTCCTTGGGCTCCATCACATAGCGGCGGCGCAGTGTCGGCGGAACCGGCGCCAGCATCTCTGCCGGGTAGATGCCCTTCACGCCGGTCTGCAGCATCTCGGTATCGAGATCGGTCGCCAGTATCTCGTAATCCGGACCATCCTTGTGCTGGGCATAATCGTCGAGCACCATCGCCAGCGTATAGGCTTCCGCGCCGTTCGAGCTTGCCGCGCTCCAGCAGCGGAGCGTGCGCTGCCCCCGCTTCTGGAAATCGGGGAGGATGTCCGACACCAGGAAGTCGAAATGGTTGCGCTCGCGGAAGAAATCGGTCTTGTTGGTCGTGACCGCGTTGAGGAAATCGTCCATGTCCGCAGGAGAGACATCGCCGCTCAAGATGTACGCGCAGTAATCGGCGATGCTGGCAAAGCCGTTGTCGCGCACCCGCCGCCTCAGCCGGCCTTCCAGCATCGTGGTCTTGGACGGCGGCATGCGGATGCCCGTCGCGCTGTAGATCAGCGCCGAAAGCGCGCGAAAATGCTGGGGACTGATGCCGTCGGAGACGGGCGGGGCCAATCTGGCAGTGGCTGCAGCCATGGTCAGTTTTCTCCTTCGGCAGGCAGTTCGCGATCAAGCATGTGCAGGGCCATTTCTCGGGTCAGAGCGTGATGTACAGGTTGATGTTGGCGGTATGGTCCGTCCGGTCGTCGCCATCGCGGAACACGTGCTGGTTGAGATAGCCGGGCACGATTTCCGCATTCCTGACGATCGGGATCGAAACGCCGACAAAGTTCCGCCAGATCGAAAGGCCGCCGCGCTGGACCCCGGTCTGGTTCAGATCGACGAACGGCTCGGTATAGGCGACCAGCTTGTTGTTCGCGCTGATCGGCGCGCGCAGCTGGACAAACTGCCGCAGGCGCCAACTCGTATCATTGCGCTCCTCGAAGGTGCGCTGCTCGAGTCGGGAACGCGAATCGAGCGTCACGCCGCCCTCGGTTTCCAGCAGCCGGACGTTCAGTTCCTGATAGAAGCGATGCTCGTTGAGCAGCGCGGGGCCGACCGGATCGGTGCGTCCGCGCGGGCACTCGTCGCCGTC
>CAXRCQ010000216.1:0-7789 GCA_964228845.1 Blastomonas sp. | reverse complement strand
AGGTCGACAGCCGCGTGGAGCCCCCAAGCGCCGCGAGTGCATCCAGATGCGGGACGACCGCGCAGGTCTCGATCATCGCCCAGAGCTTGAGCCGCGAGGGCGCTTCGGCGAGCGCGGCGTTGCAGGCGGTGATGTCCGTGGGGCGGCTGACCTTGGGCACCAGCACGCCGTCCACCTCCGCCTGCGCGACGGCGGCGAGGTCGTCCTGCCCCCAGGGCGTGTCGAGCGCGTTGATGCGGATGACGAGTTCGCGGTTGCCGAAGCCGCCCTCTGCTGCCGCGGCGACTGCTGCAGCGCGCGCGTCTTCCTTGGCTTCGGGTGCAACCGCGTCCTCGAGGTCGAGAATGATGACATCGGCTGGCAGGCTGCGCGCCTTGGCGAGTGCGCGCGCGTTGGATGCGGGCATGTAGAGCGCGCTGCGCCGGGGACGTACGATGTCGGACATGGGGCCTCCTGCCGGTTATGCGGCCGGATTAGCACCCAGATAGCGGAAGGCAACCACGGTCAGGTCGTCGCTGGCATCGGCACCGTCCTCGAAACGGCGTACCGCACCGCGCAGGCTGGCGACCATCGCGGCGGCGCTGCTCTGGTCGGCGACCAATGCGGCGCGGGTGCGATCATTGCCGAACAGCTGTTCCTGCCGGTTCTGCGCCTCTGTCACGCCATCGGTGATCAGCACCAGCGCCTCGCCGGGCTGGAGCACGATCGCCTCGGCGGGCCAGGGATAGTCCATGATGCAGAAGGGCGGGCCACCCTCCATTGCCTCCTCGATCACCTGCCCGTCGCCGGTGATGCGCAGCGGATTGTCATGGCCCGCATTGACGAATTCGGCGCGCCCTGTCGAAAGGTCGATGATGCCCAGCAGCATGGTGAGGCCGAGCGCATCGCCGCTGTCGCGCATCAGCTCCTCGTTGAGCTGCGCCGCGGCATCGGCAAGCCCGCCCGGCGCGCGCAGCATCACGCTGCGCGACAGTGCCTTGGACAGCGCCATGAACAAGGCTGCGGGCACGCCCTTGCCGGTGACATCGGCGATGAGGACGACCAGGCGGTCCTTGTCCAGCCGGATGATGTCGTAGAAATCACCCCCGACCGACTTGGCGGCTTCCAGCTGCGCGGCAATGTCGATGCGCGGGTCGAGCTTTGCCAGCGCGGCGCGATCGGGCAGCATGCCTAGCTGGATCGAACGTGCGGCCCCCAGCTCACCCTCGCTGCGGTTCTGCGCATCGCGCAGCGCCGCACGCTCGCGCCGCGCCTCGCTGAACAGCGCGGCGAACACCGCCAGCGCACTGCCGCTGCCGAGCAGCAGCGGGCGGATCGGATCGAACAGCAGGTCGCCGAAGCGGAACAGCAGCCAGCTCGCCAGCGGCAGGCTTGCCGCCGCGCCGAGCAAGACCAGCCAGCGGTTGCGCGCGGGCGCCTGGCCGGTGGCGAGCAGCAGCAGGACGATGGCGAGCAGCGCTCCGACTGCCCATTCGGCAGCCTCGCTCGTCCAGGGGCGCTTCAGCCAGCCGCCGCGACTGATCGTGTCGGCGGCCTGCGCCTGGACCAGCACGCCGAACATTTCCGAGCCCAGCGGCGTCGCGACGATGTCCTGCGTGCCTTCCGCTGTCAGCGAGACGACGACGACCTTATCCTCGAGCTGGGCGAGGTCGAACTCCTCGGACATGATCTCGATCGCCGAATAGACATGCGCTTCCGGAATCTCGGCAAAATGGAGCCGCATCCGCCCCTGGTCGTCTACCGGGATACGGCGCTTGCCGATGGTGACGCTATCGGGGCTCAGCCTGATCTCGGGATCGGTGCCGGTGCGCTGCTCCATCGCGACGCGCATCATCTCGAGCGCCAGCCCGGGGACCAGCGCCTCGCCGGTCCTCATCACCAGCGGCACGCTGCGCACCACACCATCGCCATCGGGTGCGCCGTTCAGCAGACCGAAGCCGGGCGCGCGCGCTTCCAGTCCCTCGAGATTGCTCTGCACCAGCGGATAGCGCGGCAGCGACGTCGGCGGGGTGCCGGTGATCGTCGCCCATTGGGTAAGATTGGCCGGATCCGCACCGCTGATCCGGACGCCAGCGCGCCCCATCACCACCGGGGCGGTGCTGATCGCATCGGCAAATTCGCCGTCCATGCTGCCTAGGCCCTCGATCCAGGCCTGGATGGCTGGATCGTCCGGCGCATAGAGCCGCGAGAAGCGTGTCGGGCTGACCGCGTCGGGCTCGACGAACAATATGTCGAAGCCGATCGCCGCCGCGCCCCCCTGAGCGATACGCCGGGTCATCTCGGCGAGCACCCTGCGCGGCCATGGCCAGCTGCCGATCACCTCGAGGCTCGAATCGCCGATCGCAACAACGCGGACCTGGCTCGCCGAAAGGTCGCGCTGGCCCATGCGCTGCCAGCTGTCGAACACGATATTCTGCTCGCGCGCGCCCAGCGCAAGGCTCAGCAAGGCGGCGATCACGAATCCGGCGAGCGCCGCGAGCCACAGGCTGCGCGGCGGGTTGACGATGCGAACTGCGCTAGAGCGAGATTTCGAGGCCGTCATAGGCGCACAGCACCTCCAGCGGATCGTGCTCGCGCGTCAGTTCCTCGTAGCGGACGCTTTCGGCGTGCATCCGGGCAATATCGGCGTCCGAATAGACCGGTTCGTGGTGGAACAGCGCCAGCCGCTTGGCCCGGCCGCCATGGCACAGGTCGATCGCGACGATATTGCTCGAATGGCCCCAGTCTTCCTTCATCGAAACGCTGTCGGCGAGCGAGTACATCGTGTCGCAAATGACGAGATCGGCCTGGCCGAAGAACTGCTCGACATCGGCCTCGCCCTCCATCCGGTCCATCTTGTGCTCGCTGTCAGTGCTGAACACCACGACCTTGCCCTCGGCATCGGTGAAGCGATAGCCGAAGCTGCTGTGCGAATGGTGCTGCTCCATCAGTTCCACCTGCACCGCGCCGATCTGATAGGTCTCGCCCACCTTCAGCGTGCGGAATTCGATCTTCGCGCGCAGCCAGTCGAACTTCACCGGAAAGGAGATTTCCTCCTGCTGGCGGCGCAGCGCCTCTTCGGCATCCTCGTGCCCGGCATGGATGACGATATGCGCATTCGGGTCGAACGCCGGCACGAAGAACGGGAAGCCCATGATATGGTCCCAGTGCAGGTGCGACATGAAGAAGTGATAGACCCGCGCATGCCCCTCTGCGCAGCGGCGCATGGCATCCAGCCCGAATCCGCGCAGCCCGCTGCCCATGTCGCAGATGATGTAGGGGGCGCCATTGGCCGGGTGCCCCGCCTCGATCTCCACACAGGTGGTCGCGCCGCCAAAGGTGCCGCCCGTGGCGAAGTCCAGCTCATCGCGGGCAAAGGTGCGCGCCTCGTCGAGATCGGCAAAGGTCCGGCCCGAGGCAGCGAGCAGCGCATGCGCGACCTTGTCCTGAACGATCGAGGCAGTGGCAGCTACGGGCAACGACCCGCGCGTTCCCCAGAAACGGACCAGCATGGCATCTCCCCCCTGTCAGTGCCCCGGCGTCTCCATGTCGCCAGGGAGCTAGATTGCAGCCTCGATGCTATCGGTGACCGCAAACAGCTTGTCATAGCGGCTGATCGCCAGAATCTCGCGCATGACCTCGTTGGGGCGTGCCAGCGCCATCGCGACGCCCGCCGCATCTGCCTGACGCTTGGCGAGCGTGAGCGCGCGCAAGCCTCGCGAGGACATGTAATCCAGTTCGGCAAAATCCACGATCAGCTTCTTGCCCGGCGAATCGGCGGCGAGCGCGACGCTGCTGGACAGGTGTTCGGTAAAGGCCTCGGCCGTCGCCTCGTCAACGCGGCCATCGGGGCTTGCGACGATGCAGCCCTGATGCTGCGTGCTCGACCACTGCATGTTTTCCGCCTTTCGCATAGGATGCAGAGCTTAGCGGCAAATTCTCCCTGTGGGAAGTTGCCCCGGATGTTGCGGTTACAGGCTGTACAATAAAGGAAAATTCTGTCGTCAGAGCCGAAACCGGTTATAGAATGAGGCGATGGCTCAGGGGGAAAAGGATATAGTCTTTCCGGACCTGCAGGGATTCGCGCCTGCGGTGCCAAGGAGCCTGTGCACCGATTGCGGTATCTCGCGCAGTAGCGATCCCAAGGCCTGCGGTCGTGCTTGTCAGTTCATCAAGCCCGATTACGAAGCTCTGGAGCGCAAGGCGCATGGCCGTTCGCGCGACCCAGACAAGCCGGACGAGCTGTTTTTCGGCCCCTTTCGCCGGATGGTTGCAGGCGAACTGATCACCCCCTCGCCGGGCGCGCAATGGACCGGGATCGTCACGCGCCTGGGCGAACGTCTGCTCGAAACCGGCGCGGTCGATGCCGTGCTTGCGATCGGGCCGCATCCCGAAGACCGTTGGCGGCCGATGCCGATGCTGATTACTCGCGCCGAGGACATGGCGGGGGTGCGCGGCATGCGGATGGGCTATGCGCCGCTGCTGGCGCTGCTCGAACCGGCGCGCGACGCCGGGCACAAGCGAATCGCGCTGATCGGCATTCCCTGTCAGGTCCATGCGCTGCGCGCGCTCGAGGCGGAACTGGGATTCGATCGCATCTATGTCATCGGCACGCCGTGTGCCGACAATACCACGACCGAGAATTTTCACCTCTTTCTCAGCCTGCTGTCGGAGACGCCCGACAGCATATGCTATCTCGAATTCCGCTCCGACTATCATGTCGAACTGCGTTTCGACGACGGCAGCGTGCGCGAGGTTCCGTTCCTGCAACTGCCGATTGCCGACCTGCCGTCCGACTTCTTCCCGCTGACCTGCCGCACCTGTGTCGATTACACCAATGTGCTGGCGGACATCACGATCGGCTATATGGCGGGCGGCGGCAAGCAATGGCTGGTGGTGCGCAACGAACGCGGCGAGGAAATCGTGGGGCTGCTGGGTCACGAGCTGCGTACGCGTGACATCACCAGCGCGGGCAATCGCGATGGGCCGGTCAAGGGCTTTCTCGCCAATACGGAGCGTGCCGCCGGTGGTCTTCCGTTGCGGCGCATGCCCAAGGTGCTGCGCGGCATCTTTGGATGGCTGATGCCGCGAATCGGACCGCGTGGAGCCGAATTCGCGCGAGCCCGCGTGGAAATGAAGGCGATCGAGACGGTGTTGCACCTGCGCCGCTCGGCTCCTGCGCGGATGAAGACGATGATCCCCGACCATGTCTGGGAACTGGTCCGGCGCTACGGTCTCGAACCCCAGTCCGGCGAGCAGCGCGATCCCGGGATGGATCCGCCGGGGCCATGACGCGCTCAGCGGCGCCGTGCCAGCCAGATCGTGTGCCGTGCACCACCGCCGGTGCGCCGCGCGCGGACAATCTCTTCGCTGACGGTGAAGCCGGCCTTGCGCAATCGCATGGTAAAGCGCGAGTCGGGGCCGCTTGACCAGACCGCAAGCACGCCGCCCGGCGTCAGCGCAGACCAGGCCTGGTGCAGGCCGCTGGCGGTGTAGAGCGCATCATTGCCTTCGCGCGACAGGCCATCGGGCCCATTATCGACATCCAGCAGGATCGCATGATAGCGCCCGGAGCTCTCACGGATGAGCGCGCCGACATCACCGACATGGATGGTCACGCGCGGATCATCGAGCGTGCCTTCGTGCAAATGCGCCATCGGCCCGCGCGCCCAGTCGACGATTTCGGGCACGAGCTCTGCAACTTCGATGGCTGCGCCGGAGCCGAAGACCTCGAGCGCAGTGCGCAAAGTAAAGCCCATGCCCAGCCCGCCGATGAGCACGCGCGGCTTGGCGACTTCGGCTATCATGGCCCGGGCGAGCCTGCTCATCGCCTCTTCCGAACCACTGAGCCGACTGTTCATCAACTCGTTAGGTCCAAGCATGATCGAGAATTCGCCGCCCCGGCGGATGAGGCGCAGCGGCTCGGTTCCGCCCGGCACATGGGCGGTGGCGAGCAGTTCGCGGGCAATCATGCCGGGATGTTCACACCCGCGGCAGAATCAGGCCGACAGGCATTTGGTGAACCTGTCGGATCAGCCGCCCGTGCACATCGGACCACCGGCGCACACCTGGCCGGATTCCACGAGATCACGAACATTCTGGTTGCCCTTGGTGCTGATCGCACGCCATTCTGCTACGGTCCGGCAAACCTTGGTCTTCTTGACCAGGGATCCAGTGACTTCCAGCTTGCGACAGCGGATCTTGTTGTCATCCGATTCCGGATCTTCCTTGTTGGTCGGCTGCTTGGCGCTAACGGGGATAGCTGTCAGGGGCAGACTCAGACACGACGCGGCGGCAAGCAGAACGATTGCAGTCTTCTTCATGATGTCTCATCCGTCGGTTGGCGCAGTGCCTTGGTCGCGGCCGGCGCAATTCAAGCTGGTTGTCGGCCGCAGGGGGACGGCAGGTCGCTTTCAGAGCCATACGGTATCATCATCAGCCATTGAAACAAGCCAGAATTTCTCGCAGCTGCAGCGAAATCAATCCAGATTGGTATTGAAACCGGTTGCATCGGCGGCAGCGAAATATCCCGAAATGACTTTCTGTTCGTCGGTCGTCAGGTGCGGATTCCAGACATCGAAGATCAGCACCGCGCGCATCTCGTCCGAATCGTTCCAGGCTTCGTGCTCGATGGTATCGTCAAAGGCGAATGCCTTGCCGACCTTCCATTCGCGTGTTTCGCCGCCCACGCGGAAGCCGCATCCTTCGGGCACGATCAGCGGCAGATGGATGATCGCGCGGGTGTTGGTAACACCGGTATGCGGAGGGATGCGCGTGCGCGGTTTCAGGATCGAGAAAAAGGCAGTCGGTGCGCGACCCGGAATATGGCTCTGCGGCACGGCGGCTAGCGCTTGCGCGGTGGCGGGGCAGCGCTCCAGCACCGCCGCATTGGGCGTGCCATATTCCCAGAGAAAGCAGGCGCCCCAGGCCAGCGACTGGTCGAGCGGCGACCATTTGCTTTGCGGCGCGCCCTTTTCCATGCGGACATAGGGGCGCAGCGCATCGCCAGGATTGGCAAGCAGCGCCTGCATCTCGGCGCGGATTGCATCGGTATGTGTCTCGATCTCGGCGAACCAGGGAAAATGCTCGTTCTCGAAAAACTCGTCGGCGGGAAGAAACGGGTAGCAAAGCCCGTTGCATTCGTTGGTGTAGATCCTGCGCTTGCCCATCGCAGCATCGATAAAGGCGCGGGCTCGGCGCGCAGGCGTTGCGGGCATGCGCGCCTGAAAATTGCCCAGCGCCTCGGCGACCTGATATTCGATGCGGCTGGCGCATCCCGCACAGAAGGCGCGCCCTACCTCCAGCACCGGACGCAGCGCATCTGGAATGGGGGCGAGATGCTGTGCCAGCTGCAGCACCGACTGCCATGCGGCGAAGGCCTCTGCTTCCTCGTTCAGCCGCTGGTGCGCCTCCGCCTTGCGCAGCCAGGCCATGAAGTCGCGCCGGTCGATGTCGAGCGCAGCATCAAGCGCGGCCAATTCCCCGGCATCGTCGCCCAGCGCGCGGCGAGCTGTCGCCAGATTGCGCCACAATGCTGTCGCCCCTGGATCGGCCCTGGCCGCCGCCTCGAACGCCAAGGCCGCGTCGGCAAAGCGCTGCTCGCGCAAAGCCGCCATACCGGCGCTGTTCAACGCCACCGGATCATTTTGTGCAATCGTAGCCATAATGCTGCTAGTCCCCCGACCACGTCCTGCTTGCCACGCTGCCGGGGGATTGGCAAGGATCGCGGCGATGACCGATACCGGCCCCGATTTCGCTGGCGATATCGCCGCCCTGGTGCGCGATCCGCTCTGGCACGCACACCGCTATG
>CAXRCQ010000215.1:0-3369 GCA_964228845.1 Blastomonas sp. | reverse complement strand
ATGATCTCGAACGTGCAATGCGACAGCGCCGGCAGGTCGCCCAGCAGCGCGCGATAATGCGACGGCGGACGCGGGAAATGGGTCGCGAGCGAGACGATCAGCGCCAGATGCCCGGTCCCGACCTGCCAGAGATGCAGATCGACCACGCGGTTGTCGGCGTCCGCCTCTATCCGTTCGCGTATCTGCTGCGCGGTGACGGGACTCGCCTCCATGTCGAGCAGCACGCGCGAGGACTGGCGTACCAGCCCTGCCGCCCACCAGAGAATGACGGCAGCGCCGACAATTCCCATCAGCGGATCGAGCCAGGCCAGGCCCAGCCATAGACCTCCAGCAAGTGCGACGAGCGCCAGCACCGATGTCAGCGCGTCGGTCAGCACGTGCACATAGGCGGCGCGGAGATTATGGTCATGATGATGGTCATGATCGTCCGCGTGGTGCGCATCGTCATGGCCGTGTTCGTGGTCATGGTGATGCTCGTGCCCGCCGAGCAGAAAGGCACTCGCGACATTGACCGCCAGGCCGATCACCGTGACGATGATCGCCGCGCGATAATCGATGGCGACGGGATCGAGCAGCCGGTGGCCCGATTCCCACACCATGAGCAGCGCGACGACGCCGAGCAGCAGGGCGCTTGAAAAGGCGGTCAGCGATCCGACCTTGCCGGTGCCCATCGAAAAGCGTCGATCCTGCGCATGGGTCCGCGCGAAATGATAGGCAAAGCCCGCCAGGCCCAGCGCCGCGACATGGCTGCCCATGTGCCAGCCATCGGCCAGCAGCGCCATCGATCCGGTCCACCAGCCGCCGATGATCTCCGCCACCATGGTCACCGCAGTCAGCGCGACGACATACCAGGTGCGGCGCTCGCTCTCGTCGGCCCTGGCTCCGGTAAAGACGTGATCGTGCGTCAGTTTGTCCAGCGCGGCATCGTGGTGCATGGCGGGCTTCCGAAGGGTGACAGGGGGCAACCGGTCGCCTTGCCGGCCTTGCCTGCCGATTCTGTCAGCCCCTTCGGGCACATGCAAGGGTGATCCCCGACCGAACGCGCCGCGCGGGGCACAATTTGTCCGATCTCAAAGACAGCCGCGCGAATTTGCGCGAATCAGGGGTGCAGACGGAAGACCGTCCACCGGCGACCCATCGGGTCCATCAGCCCTGCGACGGGCCGGATCAACACAGCTCATGTCCGCACCATGCCTGCCGGCGTGCGCCGCCGCGCGCATCACGGCCAGGCCGCATCGCAAAGGAGAGACCATGCCCGATATCACTGTTCTCATCGCCACCGATCTCAGCGCGCGCAGCGACCGGCACATGCAGCGCGGGCTGGCCATCGCCGCCGATCTGGGCTGCGCGCCCGTGATAGCGCATGTCGTGCCCGGAGGAACGGCCGCCGACGATGCGGCAGCATCGGATGTCCGCCGCCGGTTGCGGCGTGATTTCGGAGCCGAGGCCGATGGCTGGAATATCGTGCTGGGCGAGGGCGATGTGCCCGAAAAGCTGGCCGATCTTGCGGCGCTGCACGAGGCCTGCCTGATCGTGACGGGCATCGCTCGCTTCAACAATCTGCGCGATTTCGTGCTGGGCACGGCGGTCGATCAGCTCGTGCGCCATGCGGATGTGCCGGTACTGGTGGTGAAACAGGGCGCGCACCGCCCCTATGCCCGGCTCGCGGTCGCGACCGACTATTCGGCCTGTTCTGCCGAGGCGCTCAAGGCGGCGCTGGCCCTGTTCCCGCACGCTGCCATCGACCTGATCAGCGTGTTTCACGTCGCCTATCCGGGTTTCCTCAAGGCAGACGGCGTCGCTGCGGAGATGGCGGCCGAGGGAGAGGAGGAAATGACCAAGTTCCTCGCCGGCCTGGCGCTGTCCGCCGAAGAACGCGCGCGGATCACATCGCATGTGCTGGAAGGAAGCGTCGAGGGCGTGGCCGGCGCCTGGATGGAGGCAGAAAAGGCCGATCTGCTGGTGCTGGGCACCCATGGCCGCAGCGGCCTTGTGCATGCGGCCATCGGCAGCACGGCCAGCAGGCTGCTCGAGACCGTGCCCTGCGACGTGCTGATGGTCAGAAAGCGGAGATGATCTCAGCCGGGGTCAGCGGTCTTCGGCCAGCGCCTTGAGCAGCGCGCGCTCGAGCGGATCGAGCGCGCCATCGGCATCGACCATCGCCTGCAGCCAGCTGTCTTCCTCGTCGCTGATGCCCTGTTCGGATATCGGAGCAGACGCGGCTTTAGGGGCCAGGGCTGAAAAATCGCCAAGAGACTGGAACATCCGCCCGAAGAAGCTGCCCATGCCCGCCTGGGTGTCGGCCATGAATGCGTGCAGCCGCACCGCATCCTCGCGGCTCAGCGCGCGAAAGCGCTGGTCGGTCATCAGGTGCAGCCGCATCGCCTGCACGAACAGCGTCTGCCATTCGGGGGCATTGTTGCCGCCCAGCGTCGCATCCTTGATCGCGAACAGCAATTCGGCCTCTTCGCGGCTGATATGCGCAGGCGCCAGACCGCCGGTGGCATAGAGCACCCGGCGCAGCAGGCGAACCTCGGTCGTGCCGATGCTGCCGGGCTGCAGGCCGCCGCCGCAGCGCGTCGGCCCTTCGCCGCGCAGCACGGCGTCGCGGATCTGGTCGAGGGCATAGCGCTTGAGGCGATCGGGCGCGTTCTCGGCCTTTTCGATCACCTTCACCAGCAGTTCGAGTTCGGCCAGGCTGTCGACGCGGCCGTCATGATCGATCGCACGCATCAGCCAGTCGGCATTCTCGTCGCTGACATAGCCGCGCGGTTCGGCCTGCTCGACGATATAGGCGGTGATCGCCTCGACAAAGAAATCGACCCATTCGGTGCTGGGGCTGGTACAGACGCGGTTGAGCTCGAACAGGATTGCGGCCTCGTTCGCGGTGATGCACCCATCGGGCCAGACGACGCGGCGCAGCGCCAGCGTCTCGTCGGGCCCAAGCGCCCGGGCCTGCGCGATCATCGCGGTTACATCGTCAAGCGGTTTGGTCATGGGTGCACGCTGCCTGCTGCCTTGGTTGGAGGCAGGTGGTAACGCACAAGGCTTAAGAGCCGGTAATCACGTTCGGAATTTCATTTCCCGCGTGGGGGCAGGGGGAAGAAGGCCGAGGTGCGGGCGATATAGTCGGCATATTCGGGGCGCGTCTTCTTGAGACCGCGCTCCAGCATGGCCGCCCCGCTCCATTTCACCAGGGTGAAGTTGAGGAAGACAGGACCGATCACGCTCGCAAGGCCGATATCCCAGCCGGTTGACAGGGCGATCAGCCAGATACCCCACCAGTTACAGGAATCGCCGAAATAATTGGGGTGGCGGTTATAGCGCCACAGGCCGGTTTTTAGCACCTTGCCCTTGTTGGCGGGATTG
>CAXRCQ010000214.1:0-8614 GCA_964228845.1 Blastomonas sp. | reverse complement strand
GGCGGCGATGAAGCCGCTGGGCGATGTGTTCATCAAGCTGGTCAAGATGGTGATCGCGCCGGTCATCTTTCTCACCATCGTTACCGGCATCGCCGGGATGCGCGATCTGGCGAGCGTCGGGCGCGTCGCGGGCAAGGCCTTTGCCTATTTCCTGACCTTTTCGACGCTCGCGCTCATCGTCGGGCTAATCGTCGCCAATGTCGTGCAACCGGGCGCGGGGCTGAACATCGACCCGGCGACGCTCGATACCGGCAAGGTCAGCGAATATACCGCCAAGGCGCAGGAATCGAGCATCACCGGTTTCCTGAGCAGCATCGTGCCCGACACGTTCCTCGCCTCGCTGAGCAGCGGCAATCTGCTTCAGGTGCTGTTCGTGTCGATCCTGTTCGGCATTTCGCTGGCGATGATTGGCGATCGTGGCGCGCGGCTGCTCGATCTGCTCGAGGATGCCTCGGCCGCGTTCTTCAAGCTCGTCGGCATTGTCATGAAAGCCGCCCCCATCGGCGCGTTCGGCGCGATGGCCTTCACCATCGGCGAATATGGCATCGGTACGCTCGCCAATCTCGCCGCGCTGGTGGCGACCTTCTATGCGACCTCATTGCTGTTCGTGCTCGTCGTACTGGGCGCGGTCGCCTGGGCGTGCGGCTTCTCGATCCTGAAGCTCATCGCCTATCTGCGCGCCGAACTGCTGCTGGTGCTGGGCACCTCGTCCTCGGAGAGTGCGCTGCCCTCCTTGATCGAGAAGATGGAACGCGCCGGCTGCCCCAAGACCGTGGTCGGCCTGGTCGTGCCGACGGGTTACAGCTTCAATCTCGACGGCACCAATATCTACATGACGCTCGCTGCCCTGTTCATCGCGCAGGCGTGCAATGTCGATCTGTCGATCGGCGAGCAATTGCTGCTGCTCGGCGTCGCGATGATCTCGTCCAAGGGGGCTGCGGGGGTGACCGGCGCGGGCTTCATCACGCTGGCGGCGACGCTGTCGATCGTGCCCTCGGTGCCGGTCGCGGGCATGGCGCTGATACTGGGGATCGACCGGTTCATGTCCGAATGCCGCAGCCTCACCAACTTCATCGGCAATGCGGTGGCGACCGTGGTGGTGTCGAAATGGGAAGGTCGGCTCGACAAGGAACAGTTCGACCTCGCGCTGGCCGACCGGCTGCCGCGCGTCGAGGATCTGCCTGAGGATGCGATCGACCCTTAAGCGGTCAGGCCTTCTCTTCGTCGAGCAACGCAGCCGGCGACAGGCCGATACGGCGCATCTGGCGCAGCACAGGCGGCCAGACGTGCTGCAGGAAATCCTCGCGCTCCATAGCGCGCAGCTTGTCGACCGCGCCGCTGGCGACATACATGCCGACCCCGCGCTGGACCTCGACCAGCCCTTGGTCCTGGAACATCTGATAGGCCTTGGCGACGGTCAGCGGATTGGCCTGTTGTTCAGCAGCGAACGCCCGAACCGAAGGAAGCATGTCGCCTTCCGCGTAGATGCCGTCGAGAATCGAGGCGGCGATGATGTCGCGGAGCTTGAGGTAAACGGGTTTGGAGTTGTCTGCCATCACTGCTTCACTGCCATAATACAGCGTGGCAGGTCAAGTGGATTCAATGCGAGGCCTTTTGCGCAGCAATTCCGCTGTCACCCCTGATCGGGCGGCAACCCGCCATAGGCGCTGATCGCCTCGAACACCGCCGTCAGCGCGGCGCGCTCGTCGAGCGATATTTCGGGCCGCCAGATTTCGAACAGCAGGATGATGCGCGTGGTGCCGCCCTTGTTCCACGCCTCATGCTCGATGCTGTCGTCGAAGATCAGCAGCCTGCCCTGCTGCCAGGTCCGTGTCTCGTTGCCGACGCGGATGGCGCAATTGGGATTGGTGATCAGCGGCAGGTGGCAGATCAGCCGGGTGTTGAGCATGCCGTTATGCGGACGGATATGCGTGCCGGGGCGCAGCAGCGAATAGAGGGCCATGGGCGAGCGCGCGGCGATGGCCGGCATCGGCACGATTTCGAGCGCAGCCATGGTCGCCGGTGCGATGGCGGCATGATCGGCAACCGGCGCGCCATTTTCCCAGAGATAATGCGCCCCCCAGCTGGGATCGTCACGCAAGGGGTTGGCGGCGGCGGGCCGGTCGGGCCGGGTCTGGACATAGGGGCTGAAATCGCCCGGCTGCCGGTCAAGAAGGGCTTCGAGCTCGGCCAGCATGGTACCAGCCTGCGCCTCGAAGCCTTCCGCCCAGTCGAACTCTGCTGGCTCGTAGAATTGCCGCTGCGGCAGGCCGGGAAAATAGAAGCTGGTCGGTTCCTGCAGGTAGAGCTGCTTGCGACCGAGCAGCAGGTCGAGCGCCATGTCGATGCGTGGCGACACCGCGCCCGGCGCGATGCCCTTGCCGCGGAGCTGTTCGGTCAGGAATGCGGCATATTCGCCCTGCGCCTGTTCGAGAAAGCGCTGCCCCTGCTGCAGCAGCGGGATCATCACCTGCGGCACCTGATCGGGGGCGTGGTTGGCGACCGCAAGCGCGGTCGTGTAGAAGGAAGACGCCGCGCGCGAATCGCCTTGCGCCGCCTTGAGCCCAGCCATCAGCAGAAGTCCGCCCAGATGGCGTGGCTCATCTGCCAGCAACCGGGTGAGCGCCTCGCCCTGCCCGGCCGCATCGCCCGACATCTGGCACGCCTGGGCGAGCAGGAACCACGGTGGTGTCTCGCCCGGAGGCGGATCGTTGACAACCGCGTTCAGAAGGTCACGGGCGCGGTTAGCATCGCCGCCGCGCAATGCGGTGATCGCCTGCTGGGTGATGACGCTCGCGTGCTGACGGTCCATGAGCCGTGTCTAGCCAGCGATGGACCGATTGACCAGCGGACTCAGACCCCGGCGACCGCGTCGCCCACATTGATGCGCTGGCCGTTGGTGATGATGACGACATCGCCCAGCTTCACCTGATCGAACAGCATCTTGGCGAACGCCGTCGGCACGCCGATGCAGCCGCGCGTCCCATAGCCCCATTCGACATCGCTGCCATGGATCGCGACACCATCATTGGTCAGCCGCATCATGTACGGCATCGGTGCGTCATAGAGGTTGGAGACGTGATCGGCATCCTTTTGCGTGATCGGGAAGGCCCCCAGCGGAGTCGGCTTTTCGGGCGTGCCGTAAAGGATGACCGCCACGCCGATCTCGTGCCCGTCGCGAAACACCGAAAGCGTCTGCGCCGCGAGATCGACGGTGATCAGCAGCGGGCCGGTGGCAGGCGCGTTGCTTTCATCCCAGTAATAATTGCCATGGCCCAGCGGGCCGTCGATCGTCAGCACGCTCTTGATCGCATAGCCCGCCTGTTCGGGCGTGGTGATCGCGGAATCGGCCTTGGCCAGGACGGGGGCAGAAGCCTTGGCCGCTTCCATGTGCGTTCCGGGCAACGCTGCCTTGACCAGCGGCTGCATCGCCGCATCGCCGGGCGCACTGGTCAGCATCGCGCCGACCAGCGCACCGATCCCGACCAGCATGCCACCGCCTGCAACCTGTCGTGCCTTGGGCCATTTCATGGTTCGCTGCTCCCGTTATCCGATCCGTTAACGCCACCTCAATGCGGCATTTACGAAACGCTAACCAATACGCTGCCGAATCGCCAGCGGCGCAATGGCGGCGTCCCCCAGCGGGACGGTGACGATGATGCAGGTTAACGAAGAGAGGCCGGCCGGGGCGCGAGGCATGGCAGCAGTAATGGCTTGCCTTTGCGCCCCCTTGCGCCTATATGGCGATCCATCCCGACATGGTTGCTGAAACTTGACGGGCCGGCGCCTCGGGGGGCCGGCGCGAACGAGCTTTTGCTGCCCTGCCAATCAGAAGCTATTACAGGAAAGCCTCGCCTTTGACCGATCTTGCTGCCGTCGCTGCCCTTGTCGAACCCGAAGCCCAGGCGCTCGGTTTTGACCTGGTGCGCGTGCACCTGTTCGGTGCGGGCGATGACCGGACGCTGCAGATCATGGCCGAGCGGCCTGAGACCGGCCAGCTCAACATCGACGATTGCGCCACGCTCTCGCGCCGCATTTCGGACGTGTTCGACGCGCTGGAAGAAGCGGGCAAGGATCCGGTGCCCGGGGCCTACCGGCTCGAGGTCAGCTCGCCCGGGATCGATCGTCCGCTCACCCGGCTGAAGGATTATCGCAACTGGCTGGGCCATGAGGCGCGGCTGGTGCTGACCGAAGCTGCCCAGGGTCGCAAGCAGCTGACCGGCGAGCTGCTGTCGCTTGAGGGCGAGATGATCTCGGTCAACGACAAGAAGGTCGGCCATGTCACCGTGCCCTTCGCGCAGGTGCAAAGCGCCAAGCTGATGCTGACCAACAAGCTGATTGCCGCCACCCGCCCGCTCGACACGAGCGGCGTGGACGACATCGAAGAAATCGACGAAAACGCAGATCTCGAAGAACAGGAAGACTGATCATGGCCAGCGCCATTTCCGCCAACAAGGCTGAACTTCTCGCCATCGCCAATTCGGTGGCATCGGAAAAGATGATCGACAAGGCCATCGTGCTCGAAGCGATGGAAGAAGCGATCCAGCGCGCGGCGCGGGCCCGCTACGGCGCGGAAAACGACATCCGCGCCAAGCTCGATCCGGTCAGCGGTGACCTGCGCTTGTGGCGCGTCGTCGAGGTGGTCGAGACGGTCGAGGACTATTTCAAGCAGGTCGATGTCAAGCAGGCCGAAAAGCTGCAAAAGGGCGCGCAGGTCGGCGACTTCATCGTCGATCCGCTGCCGCCGGTGGACCTCGGCCGCATCGACGCGCAGGCCGCCAAGCAGGTGATCTTCCAGAAGGTCCGCGATGCCGAGCGCGAGCGTCAGTATGACGAGTTCAAGGACCGCGTGGGCGAGATCATCACCGGCGTGGTCAAGTCGGTCGAGTTCGGCCATGTCATCGTCAACCTCGGCCGCGCAGAAGGCGTGATCCGCCGCGAACAGCAGATCCCGCGCGAGGTCGCGCGCGTCGGCGACCGCATCCGCGCGATCATCCTCAACGTCCGGCGCGAGAACCGCGGTCCGCAGATCTTCCTCAGCCGCGCGCATCCCGATTTCATGCGCAAGCTGTTCGAGCTGGAAGTGCCCGAGATCTATGACGGCATCATCCAGATCAAGGCCGCTGCGCGCGATCCGGGCAGCCGCGCCAAGATCGGCGTGATCAGCTATGACAGCTCGATCGATCCGGTCGGCGCGTGCGTCGGCATGAAGGGCAGCCGCGTGCAGGCGGTCGTTCAGGAAATGCAGGGCGAGAAGATCGACATCATCCCCTGGTCGGAAGATACCGCGACCTTCGTCGTCAACGCGCTGCAGCCGGCCACGGTCAGCCGCGTGGTGATCGACGAGGAGGAAAGCCGCATCGAGGTCGTCGTTCCCGACGATCAGCTGTCGCTCGCCATCGGCCGTCGTGGCCAGAACGTGCGTCTGGCCAGCCAGCTCACCGGCTCTGCCATCGACATCATGACCGAGGCGGAGTCGAGCGAGAAGCGCCAGAAGGAATTCACCGAGCGTTCGGAAATGTTCCAGAACGAGCTCGACGTCGACGAGACGCTGTCGCAGCTGCTGGTCGCCGAAGGCTTCAGCGAGCTCGAGGAAGTCGCCTATGTCTCGCCCGAAGAGCTTTCGAGCATCGAGGGCTTTGACGAGGAACTGGCCGAAGAGCTGCAGAGCCGCGCGCAGGAAGCGCTCGAGCGCCGTGAAGAGGCCTCGCGCGAGGAACGTCGCGGTCTGGGCGTCGAGGATGCGCTGGCCGAGCTGCCGCACCTTACCGAAGCGATGCTGGTGACTTTGGGCAAGGCGGGCATCAAGACGCTCGACGATCTGGCGGACCTGGCCACCGACGAGCTGATCGCCAAGAAGCGCACCGAGCAGCGCCGCCGCGACAATTCGGCGCCCGCCAACAAGCGTCCCGAAGACAAGGGCGGCGTGCTGGCGACCTATGGCCTGACCGAAGAGCAGGGCAACGAGATCATCATGGCCGCACGCGCGCACTGGTTCGAGGACGAGGATGCGGGTGTCGATGGGGAGGACGCGCATGCGGAAACTTCCCAATGACACGGCCGGTGACCTTCTAACCGACGACGCCACCAGCTCTGCCGCCGACAAGGCGGATGGCCCGATCCGCCGCTGCATCCTCAGCGGCGAGCGGGCGGAGCGTGACGGCCTGATCCGTCTGGCGATCGGTCCCGATGGCCAGATCGCTCCCGATGTGCGTGCGCGTGCCCCCGGGCGCGGCGCATGGATCGGCGTGACGCGGCCCGAGCTGGAGGAGGCCATCGCCAGGGGCCGGATGAAGGCCGCGCTCGCACGCGCCTTCAAGACCGGGCCGATCACCGTCCCCGACGACCTGCCCGGCATGATCGAGGAAGCGCTGACCCGCGCGCTGCTCGACCGGCTGGGGCTGGAAGCGCGCTCGGGCACGCTGCTGACCGGATCGGACCGCATCGCCGAGGCGGCGCGGCGCGGGAAGGTATGGCTGCTGCTGCATTCGAGCGACAGCTCGCCCGATGGCAATGCGAAGCTCGACCAGGCCTGGCGCGTCGGCAGCGATGCCGAGGGCAGCGGCCAGCGCGGGACTGTATTGCCTGTAGACCGCACCCGCCTGTCTGTGGCATTGGGGCGCGACAACGCGGTCCATGTGGCGCTGACCGATCAGCGCGCCGCCGCCCGCATTGACCAGTTTCTTGGCCGATTGCTGCACTTCAAGGGGGAGGGGGCCGTGCCCGGCCCCGGCGAGACAGTCTAGCGCGCATTGGCGTGCGCGGACATGCCCCGTGCGGACCGGCGATGCCCGATGCATCGCCCGAGATGAGAATTTATTGAGGATTGAGTCTGTTCGATGAGTGAAGATACCGAAAACAAGCCGACACTGGGCCGCAAGCCGCTGGGGCTGAAGCGTTCTGTCGAGGCTGGCGAAGTCAAGCAGACGTTCAGCCATGGCCGCACCAACAAGGTCGTGGTCGAGGTCAAGCGCCGCAAGCTGGTCGGCAAGCCGGGCGAAGCGCCTGCTGCCGCTCCCGCGCCTGCGCCCGCTCCGGCCCCCAGCCCTGCCCCGGCCGCCGCTCCCCCACCACCGCCGCGCCCGCAGCCGACCTCTGCTTTGAGCCGCCGCGAGCTGCAGGAAAAGCTGCTGCGCGAGGCCGAGGAAGCGCGTCTGGCATCGCTCGAGGAAGCGCGCCGTCGCGAGACCGAGGAAAAGCAGCGCGCCGCCGAAGAAGCACGCCGCAAGGCCGAAGAGGCGCGCAAGTCTGCGGCTGAACCTGAGGCGACACCCGCGCCCGCCGAAACGCCGACTGGCGAAGCGCAGTCAGCGCCTGCAGCAGAGCCGGTCGAAGCCAAGACCGAAGCGGCTCCTGCCGTCAAGGAAACGGCCAAGCCAGCCACCGAGGAAACGCGCGCTGCCCCTCCGCCGCGCCGCTTCACGCCGGTGGCCCCTGCCCCGCGCCCCGAAATCAAGCCGAAGAAGCCGGCCAGCACCAAGGTGGTCGATAACCGTCGCCAGGCGGGCAAGCTGACCGTCAGCAAGGCGCTCAACGAGGGCGATGGCGGTGCGCGTGCGCGCAGCCTTGCGGCCCTGAAGCGCGCCCGCGAGAAGGAACGCCGTCTGCACATGGGCGGCCAGAGCCGCGATGCGCAGCCCAAGCAGGTGCGCGATGTCGTCGTGCCCGAGGCGATCACCGTCCAGGAACTCGCCAACCGCATGGCGGAAAAGGGCGCGGACCTGGTCAAGTCGCTGTTCAAGATGGGCATGATGGTCACCGTCAACCAGACGATCGACCAGGATACCGCCGAGCTGCTGGTCGAGGAATTCGGCCACAAGATCACCCGCGTGTCCGATTCCGACGTGGAAATCGATCACGAAGCGGATGTCGATGCGGCCGAAACGCTCAAGCCGCGCGCTCCGGTGGTCACCATCATGGGCCATGTCGATCACGGCAAGACCAGCCTGCTCGACGCGTTGCGCGGCACCGACGTGGTGGCGGGCGAAGCCGGCGGCATCACCCAGCATATCGGCGCCTATCAGGTGCAGGTGAAGTCGGGCGACAAGATCACCTTCCTCGACACGCCGGGCCACGCCGCCTTTACCGAGATGCGGGCGCGCGGAGCCAATGTCACCGATATCGTCATCCTGGTGGTGGCGGCCGATGACGGCCTGATGCCGCAGACGATCGAGGCGATCAACCACACCAAGGCCGCTGGCGTGCCGATGATCGTGGCGATCAACAAGGTCGACAAGGACAGCGCCAACCCGCAGAAGATCCGCGAGCGCCTGCTCGAGCACGAGGTCATCGTGGAAGCGATGTCGGGTGACGTGCAGGACGTGGAGGTGTCCGCGCTCAAGAAGATCAACCTGGACGAACTGGTCGACAAGATCCTGCTCCAGTCCGAACTGCTCGAGCTCAAGGCCAATCCCGATCGTGCTGCCGAGGCCGTGGTGGTCGAAGCCAAGCTCGACAAGGGCCGTGGTCCGGTTGCCACCGTCCTGGTGCAGCGCGGCACGCTCAAGCGCGGCGACGTGTTCGTCGTCGGCGAGCAGTCGGGCAAGGTGCGTGCGCTGATCAACGACAAGGGAAAGCAGGTGAACGAAGCCGGCCCGTCGATCCCGGTGGAAGT
>CAXRCQ010000213.1:0-3902 GCA_964228845.1 Blastomonas sp. | reverse complement strand
CGCGCAGCAGATGGCGGACCGGCGGAAAGCAGCCTCGCGATCCGCCCCTGGCCTGTCTGCTTGCGCCCCGATCGGTGCGGGCGATAGATCAGCCCGGCAAACAGCACCATCGCCACCGCGATGCCGATCCACGCCAGCCGCGCCGCGATATAGCCCGGCGCGAACAGTCCGGCCGACACGTCGAGATCGATGCGTCCTGGCTTCAGTCTGGCCGGGTCCACCCCGCCGATCTGGACATTCATCTCGCCCGCGGGCTCCGGCCCGGCCAGCGGACGGACGAAGCCCGGATGATCGAGCAGATTGGCGGTGAACGACGAGGGCTGGTCCGCCGCGACGATCGGCATCACGATCGAGGTCATCCACAGGACAAAATAGGCAAGGTCCCCCAGCGCGCCGCGCAGCCAGGGCACGGCATCGAACAGGATGCGCAGGCTTGCCAGCGCGACCAGCGACGGCGCGGCGATCAGCCAGAGCGGATAGGCGATCTGCCACGGGCTGTACGGCCCGCTCACCATCAGCCAGCCGAGGAACCAGCCCGCCAGCGTCAGCGTGCCCAGCGATCCCAGCAGTACCGCAGCATCGGCGGCGAAGCGCCCCAGCAGCATCGTGATGCGCGGGGCGGCGGTCACCTCTTCCACCTGCCAGGGCTGGCGGCGGTTGGTATTGGCGCGGAGGTAAATATAGCCGACCGGCAGCAGCAGCGTCGTCACCACGATGCCCAGCCACACGCCCAGCATCGCCGATGTCAGCACCGGCAGCTGATCGGCAACCGCGATCGCCACGCCGCGGCCGCTCTCGTCCGAAATCATGAAGCGCGCGCCGATCGGTGCGATCAGCAGCAAAAGCCACAGCCCCCAGCTGCGCCGATAGCGAGTGAGGCTGGTGACAAACGAGGAGCGCAGCACCGCGCCCGGTTGTGCCGCCGGTTGCGCGCCGGGCGTCATTGCGGGGCGACCCGGCCTTGGTCGACGCGCAGCACCTGCACCGCCTGGGGTGCAAGCGCATCGGCAAGGTGCGTGGTCATCACCACCACCGCCTCGCGCGCCCGCTCGACGATCAGCGCGCTGACCTGCGCCGCCGTTTCGCCATCGAGCTCTGCCGTCGGCTCATCGAGCGCAAGCAACCGCGGCGCGCCGAGCATCGCCTGGGCGAAAACCAGCCGCCGCCGCATGCCGCCGGAAAAGGTGGCGATGCGGTTGTTGATATCGGCATGCAGCCCGATCCGCTCGGTAATCGCACCGAACTGCGCATCCGCCGCGCGCGCATTAAGCCCCTTCAACGCCGCCATATGCAGCGCAAATTCGCACGCGGTCAGGTCCTCGGGCAGATCGACCGCCTGCGGCGCATAGCCCAGCACCGCGCGCAGAGCCTTGCGCGCCCCCGGCAGCGCCGCCCCGTCCCACGCGATCGTCCCCGCATTGGGCTTCTCCGCCGTGGCGAGCAGCCTGAGCAAGGTAGACTTCCCCGCCCCACTCGGCCCGACGAGCAGCGTCAGGCCCGCGGGAAAGGTGGCGGAAACGCCCTCGAGCACGCGCTTGCGGCCATAGGATCGGGAGATGTCGGTCAACGTGAGCATGTCGGTGTATTATATCAGCAATACACGCCGGGCAAGGGGTTTGAAGCGCTTTTAAACTGCTCTTATCTAGGCTCATGCAGGACTGTGAATCAGTGGTAGCTTTGTAGTGCAACCCGGAGCAGCGTAGATTTTCAAAGGTATGTCGGCTATGGTCAAAGCATGACCGACGATGTTCCCATTCCCCTTCGAGTAGAGGAACGCGAGCGCATCGATGCTGCTCGTGCCTGGATCAAAGGCCACTTTAGCAATGTCCCCGATGAGCGATATGCGCCGCTGGAAAGCAAGCTAAATCTCATAGAAACAATCTTGGAGAACGGCTGGATAGAACCATCGGAAACATGGAAATTGCAAGCGCTGGGCATTGCTTTTGGCGACGCTCTCGCCCAGAAGCTCATGTTGGAGTGGGTGACTGTCGATGATGAATATGGCTGCGACCCAGCGCTTAACTGGCCCGGCACTTCGCTTTACAGCTACCCTTTGACGACGATCTCCAAGCGAATCGAGCAGGGAGAAAGTGTCAATATCCGCGAACTGTTTGAGATCTCATGCACCCAGCTTACCGACATGGCGTCTTCAGGTCGCTACGCCTAATCAAATCGTAGAAATTAATGAGTTCACGGCGTAATTCGCCGGACCTTCAATATCTTCTCGCTTGACCAACGTATATGATTTTGTCTCGGTACTGTTCCATTCGGCCACGAGATTCCCACAGACGATGCAGGTTGGGAGTCCTTATTGCGCATAGAAAACAGGGTAACAATTACGCTATAGACAGCTCCGCAATTGGCACACGTCTCGTTACCTGCATCGGCAGAATTCCAAGTTTTGACCAAGAGAGTTCTCCTCTATCCCGCGCCTCACTGATATGTCGCTAAATCAACATCACCGCCAAGCATAAACCATTGCCGTCCCCACCCAACTCCCCTAATCTCTCTCCCATCCCCGGGGAGCCGAGCGGCTGAGAGGTGGGTTTGCGCCCCACGACCCGTTGAACCTGAACCGGCTGATACCGGCGGAGGGAGGGAGCGGCGTTGTCCATTCATGCGCCCGCATCCGCTCTCCCGCCGCACAAGGAGAGCATAACGATGGCTGATTTTCCCGCCCGCACCGAGATCGGCGTGACCACCGGACCCATTCGCGGCAGCCGCAAGATCCATGTCGCGACCAAATCGGGCAGCGGCATCCGCGTCGCGATGCGCGAGATCGATCTGGCGGGCGGTGAGCCCAGCGTCCGCGTCTATGACACCTCGGGCCCCTATACCGACCCCAATGCGCATATCGACATTTCAGCCGGCCTGCCCGAGCTGCGCCGCGACTGGATCCTGGCGCGCGGCGATGTCGACCATGTGCCGCAGCGCGAGGTTCGCCCCGAGGATAACGGCCGGCTCGGCCCTGATCGCTCGGGCGGCGTGCCCCCCTTCCCCAATGTCCGCAAGACCGTGCTGCGCGCAAAGCCCGGCATGAATGTCAGCCAGATGCATTATGCCCGGCGCGGCATCATCACGCCCGAGATGGAATATGTCGCCGAGCGCGAGAATCTGGGCCGCGAGCGGCTCAAGGAATATCGCCGCGACGGCAACAGCTTCGGCGCGGCAATCCCCGACTATGTGACGCCGGAGTTCGTCCGCGACGAGGTCGCGCGGGGCCGCGCGATCATCCCCAGCAACATCAACCATCCTGAAACCGAGCCGATGGCGATAGGCCGCAATTTCCTGGTCAAGATCAACGCCAAGATCGGCAACAGCGCGGTCGCTTCCGACGTCGCGTCCGAAGTCGACAAGATGGTCTGGTCGATCCGCTGGGGCGCGGACACGGTGATGGACCTGTCCACCGGCCGTAACATCCACGACACGCGCGAATGGATCCTGCGCAACAGCCCCGTGCCGATCGGCACCGTGCCGATCTATCAGGCGCTCGAGAAGGTCGGCGGCATTGCCGAGGAGCTGACCTGGGAAATCTTCCGCGACACGCTGATCGAACAAGCCGAACAGGGCGTGGACTATTTCACCATCCATGCCGGGGTTCGTCTGGCGTACATTCCGATGGCGGCGAAGCGCGTCACCGGCATCGTCTCGCGCGGCGGGTCGATCATGGCAAAATGGTGCCTGGCGCATCACAAGGAAAGCTTCCTCTACGAGCATTTCGACGAGATCACCGAGATCATGAAGGCCTATGACATCGCCTATTCGCTGGGCGATGGCCTGCGCCCCGGATCGATCGCCGATGCCAATGACGAGGCGCAGTTCAGCGAGCTCTACACGCTGGGCGAACTGACCCATCGCGCGTGGAAGTCCGACGTGCAGGTGATGATCGAAGGGCCGGGCCA
>CAXRCQ010000212.1:0-4792 GCA_964228845.1 Blastomonas sp. | reverse complement strand
CCGGCCCTGGATCAGGAAGACATCATATTGATCGAAATGCGGCCCGACGCCGCCGCCCGTCGTGGCGAAGCTGATCATCACATCGTCGATCCGCCAATCGGGCACGAAGCGAAATTGCGAAAGCAGCGCCGCGACCTCGGGCACATGGTGATCGACCGCCTGCACTAGCAGCGTCCAGGGCTTCGTCCCCAGTGCGCCAAAGCGCTCCGCATCGAACGGCCCCTGCTCCAGGGCCCAGTTTTCCGGGCCCTGCTGCAAGATCAGCCGCGATTCAACCTCGGGCTCGCACGCCAGCCCGGCGAGCTCGTCCGGCTCGATCGGGCATTCCCAGTCGTCCCAGGGATTGCAAATCAGCAAAGGCGATTGCTGCCAGTGCGTGGCGAGAAAGGCGGCGGGAGCGAAGCGGACAAGTTTCATGCGCTCCCCTTTTCAGTTGAAAGCCCGCCCGTCCAGCCCTTCCGAGATTACTCTTCGGGTTCTAGCCTCGAAGTATAATCAAGCTTTCCGTTGGTCGCGATCCAGACATCTCTTTTGGGAGTCACGATTGTCAGGGGAAAAGGAATCATGCGGCTTAGAAATGCGTGAATTTCGGTGGGGTGATCATCCATGTCATGCTTCAGTATGGTGAAACCGAACTCTCCGCGCCGCACCTTGATCAGATCACATTGGCCTGCCAGTTTACGCTGACCGAGCATCTGGTTCTGATTATCGAACTCGAAGCGATAATGCCCACCTGACGGAATCGCGCCGTTGTCCACCTGTGGCGTTAGAATATAGACCACGATCCGACCGCTGGCATCGGGCGGCAGCACGACCGTGTTGGGCCTGGCCTTGGCACAGATCTGTAGTGCATTGTCACTGGTATAGCGTAGCGCTGCTTCACGCGCAGCAATCATCCGCAGGGTCGTTTCCGCAAGCGGCTTGCCGGCTTCATCAGGAAGCGGTCGCACTGATCGCCTGCCAGCCACGCTGTAGGCGCGCACTGCCTTCAGAATGCCGCCTTCTTCAGCATAATAAATCGCGCGCAGCCTGCCTCCCCTTTCCGGCACGATGATATAGCCCCGCATCGTCGTCGGCATTTGGGAGCGCATCTCTGCCATGAACTTATCGGTGCTGTGCCACGCCGCCTGATCATAGGCATAGATCAGCGCACCGGTCTCTTCCGCGAGCCGGGCAGCCACGGCGGCCTGCTTGTCAGCCTTTGCAAGCGCAGGCCCGCTTAATCCAACCGCAAGTGCAAGTCCGAGCGACAATTGCGTCAACATCCGCGTCACTGTGCCCCCCATCACCCCAGCAGATCGTGCTTTTTGAGACAGTGGCGAAGCTGGTCGTAGCTGAGGCCGAGTGCCTTGGCGGTCTGGCGCTGGTTGTAGCGGTGGCGGGCGAGCGCGGCCTGCAGGATGCGCTTTTCATGCGCGTCGACCGCGCCGCGGAGATCGTCGATCGCATCGTAGTTCAGCGTCTGCTCCATCGTCGCACGCACGCCCGGGTCGGTAAGGGCGGCATCGATCACCTCGTCGCAAGGAGATTCCGCGCTCGCAGAGGCTGCTGCGCGCGCCATCGGCTTGGGCTTCCACGGCGATTCGAACGGATCGAACACGATATGGTCGACCGGGCGCTCGAAATCGTCCCAGCGATAGACCGCGCGCTCGACGACATTGCGCAGTTCGCGGACATTGCCCGGCCAGTCGTGCCGCTGCATCGCCTCGGTCGCCATCGGCCCGAAGCCGGGCCAGCGGTCCCAGTCGAGCTCTGCCGCCATGCGCCGCCCGAAGAAATCGGCCAGCACCATGACATCGCCCTCGCGCGCGCGCCGCGGCGGCAGGGTCACCACCTCGAACGATAGCCGGTCGAGAAGGTCGGCGCGGAACCGGCCCTTGTCGACCAGTTCGGGCAGATGTTCGTTGGTCGCAGCCACAATGCGCACGTCGACCTTGATCGAGCGCGAGGAGCCGATGCGCGTCACCTCGCCATATTCGACCGCGCGCAGCAGCCGCTCCTGCGCGCCCATGCTGAGCGTGGCGAGCTCGTCGAGGAACAATGTGCCGCCATCGGCCTCCTCGAAACGGCCCTGTCGCGCGCGGGTGGCGCCGGTAAAGGCTCCGGCTTCGTGCCCGAACAGTTCGGCCTCGATCAGCGTTTCGGGCAGCGCGGCGCAGTTCAGCGTGATCAGCGGCCCGTCCCAGCGCGAGGACAGCCGGTGGAGGCGTTCGGCGATCAGCTCCTTGCCGGTGCCGCGCTCGCCGATGACGAGCACCGGACGGTTGAGCATCGCCGCGCGACTGGCGCGTTCGACCGCGTCCAGAAACGCCCCTGATTCCCCGATGAACTGACTGCCCCGTTCCATGCGCCAAGAGATAGTGCAAAATCCCAACTCATGGCAATCCCAACCAACACGCTCGTTTAGCAAAAATCTCAAATCATTGTTTTATCAACATTTTTTAGTTTGGCACGCTCTCTGCAATGCTTGGGACAACACCGACACAAAGCGGTCCAAGGGAGAAAGACAGTGAAAACCACCAATGCTTCGAACGCGAACAGCCAGGACCAGGACAATGTCCTCAAGTCCACGCTGGTTACCACGGTCGCCGCGCTGGCACTGATCACCACGCTGTTTCTCACCGCCTTTGCGAGCATCGAGGCTGCCGCCTCGCCCGTCCATCAAAACGGAGATGCCCGCGCACTCGTTTCCGTCCGGTACCTTGCCTGACGGATTTGGCCGGGACGCTTACCCCCCCTTGCCCCGTCCCGGCCAATCACTTTCCACTGAACTGCAAAAGGGGGTAAGGTAGACTTGGATCCGGTCCGCCTGAATTTACGAAACGGAGTTTTGGCCATGGGAATTTTCTCTCGCACCCGCGACATCATCGCAGCGAACGTTACCGAACTGCTCGACAAGGCCGAAGACCCGGCAAAGATGATCCGGATGATCATCCTGGAAATGGAAGAGACGCTGGTCGAAGTCCGCGCCTCGGCCGCCCGCACCATTGCCGATCAGAAGGAAATGAAGCGGCACGTGAACAAGCTGGAGCAGCTCCAGGCCGACTGGACCGACAAGGCCGAGCTCGCGCTGTCCAAGGATCGCGAAGATCTGGCCCGCGCCGCGCTGCTCGAGAAGAAGAAGGCTGCCGATATGGCCGATCAGCTCAATGTCGAGATCGCGGTGCTGGATGACGCGCTGCGCGCGTCGGAACAGGATATCGCCAAGCTGCAGGCCAAGCTGCGCGAGGCCCGGATGCGCCAGAACAACATCATGAGCCGCCTGGAAAGCGCCGAAAACCGGGTCAAGCTGCGCACGATGTACAATGGCGACAAGGTCCGCGAGGCATTCAGCCGCTTCGACCTGCTCGAGCGTCGCGTCGACATGGCCGAAGGCCGCGCCGATGCGCTGGGCATGGCCGAGGATGAGCGTAGCGAGCGCAAGGCGCTCGGCCAGCGCAGCCTCGACGACGAATTCGCCGCGCTCGCCGACAGCGACAAGGTCGACGAGGAGCTCGAAGCCATGAAGCGCGCGCTGAAGAAGGAGGGCTGAGGCGATGGAAGATATCCTGGTTCCCATCTTCGTCGTCGGCATGCTGTTCATCGGCCTGCCCTGGCTGATCTTCCATTACATCACGAAATGGAAGACCGCCGCGACGCTGACCAGCTCGGACGAGACGCTGCTGGAAGAACTGCATGCGATGGCGCGCCGCCTGGACGATCGCATGGACACCGTCGAGCGCATCATCTCCGCCGACAATCCCGACTGGCGCCCGGCGCGGCTGACCAGCTCGGACGACCAAGACGACTATGGCCTGGAACAGGTCGAGCGCCTGCTGAAGGAAAGGGTGAGGAAATGAGCCGGCTGGACAAGTACAAATATGACGCCCCCGAACCGCGCAAGACCAAGTTCTATCGCGACAAGCAGAATGGCAAGTTCATGGGCGTATGCGCCGGGATTGCCGACTATACCGGGGTCGATGTCATCTGGATCCGCGTTGCCGCTGTCCTGCTGACGCTGATGACGGGCTGGGCGCTGGTGGGCTATTTCGCCATGGGCATGTTCGCCGACAAGAAGCCGGCCCACCTCTACACCGACGATCAGGACCGCAAGTTCTGGCAGGGTGTGCGCCAGTCGCCGACCCGCACCGCCCGCGACGTCAAGGCACGGTTCCGCGAGATCGACCGCCGCCTCGCCGATGTCGAGCTGTTCTACACGGCCAAGAACACGCGTCTGGCCGACGAGATCGAAAGCCTGCGCTGATCACGGCGTCAACAAACAAGGTATCAGGAGAATATCATGAGCTGGGGTGGACCAGGTTTCGTCCTAACGATCATCATGCTGTCCATGGGGGCCTGGGTCATCACCACCTGGATCCGTGCCAAGCATGGCTATCCGATCGAGGATCAGTGGACCGGCAAAGTCATTGAACGAACCGATCCTGACGCTGATCGAAAAATATCGCTGCTCACCAACGAAAACGAGCAACTGGTCGGCAAGATCGGGCGGCTGGAGGAGCGGATTGCGGTGCTGGAACGCATCGCCACCGACGCCAACAGCTCCAGCGTTCGCCTGGCCGATGAAATCGAACGCCTGCGCATCGAGAAGGACCCAGCATGACCGAGAAAATGATGTTGTTCCAGACGCTGGGCCCGATCATTTCGATCGTGGTGGCCATCGGCACCGCCGGATGGGTCGCCAATACCTGGCTGCGGATCAAGAACGGCTATCCGCTGGAAAGCAGCTGGGGCAAGCCGATCTATCCCAAGACCGATCAGGAATCGGTCGAGCGGATCAAGCTGCTGAGCCAGG
>CAXRCQ010000211.1:0-4447 GCA_964228845.1 Blastomonas sp. | reverse complement strand
ATCGCGCGCTGGCGCAAGGCGGGCGGCGGGCGCTGCCATGTGATGATCGATACCGGCATGAGCCGGCTGGGGCTCGACTGGCGTGGGGATATTTCCGCGCTGTGCGCCGGGCTCGATATCGACCTGTGCATGAGCCACCTTGCCTCGGCCGACGAGGACAGCGCGCAGAATGCCGAGCAGCTCCAGCGTTTCGAACAGGTGCGGCACGGCGTGAAGGCCGCGCGCTACAGCCTGGCCAACAGCGCCGGAATTGCGCTGGGCAGCGGCTATCATTTCGACTGCACCCGGCCCGGCCTCGCGCTTTATGGCGGCGTGCCCTGCGACGCGCTGGCGGAGCATATCTGCCCGGTCATGCGGCTGGAGGCACGCATCCTTCAGGTGCGGCATGTCCGGGCAGGCGATAGCATCGGCTATGGCGCGACCTTTGTCGCGCAGCATGACATGCGCACCGCGACGCTGGCGCTGGGCTATGCCGATGGCTTCAAGCGGGCTCTGTCGTCGATCGGTGCGTTCCGCCACGGCGTTGCGCTCCTGCCGATCCTGGGGCGCGTGTCGATGGACCTGACCTGCATCGACCTCAGCGCCGCGCCGCCGCTCGGCGAGGGCGACTGGATCGCGGCCGACCTGATGTTGCCCGACGTTCAGGCGGCAACGGGCATCAGCCAGTATGAATGGCTCACCCAGATCGGCCGAAGGTTCGACCGCATCTGGGCGGATTGAGCGCCTGGACGATATCACTCGTCATTCCCGCGAGCGCGGGAATCCCGCTGGCTTGCAGCGGTAATGCAACAGCGTCACCCCCGCCTTCGCGGGGGTGACGGGCAGCTTAGCGCTCCACCGCCAGCGCGATGCCCATGCCGCCGCCGATGCAGAGCGTCGCGAGGCCCTTCTTGGCGTCGCGGCGACCCATTTCGTGGAGCAGCGTGGTGAGCACGCGCGCGCCGCTGGCACCGATCGGGTGGCCGATGGCGATCGCTCCGCCATTGACGTTCACCTTGTCGGGATCCCAGCCCATTTCCTGTGTCACGGACAGCGCCTGTGCTGCAAAGGCCTCGTTCGATTCGATGAGGTCGAGGTCCTCGACCTTCCAGCCCGCCTTGGCGAGCGCGCGGCGGGTGGCGGAAACGGGCCCGATGCCCATGATCGACGGATCGACGCCCATCGAGGCCCAGCTGGCGATGCGCGCCAGCGGGGTCAGGCCGCGCTTCGCCGCATCTTCCTCGCGCATCAGCACCAAGGCCGCCGCACCGTCGTTGAGGCCCGAGGCATTGGCGGCGGTGACGGTGCCGTCCTTCTTGAACGCGGGCTTGAGTCCGGCCACACTGTCATAGGTCGCACCCGCGCGGATATATTCGTCCTGATCGACGACCGTATCGCCCTTGCGGCCCTTGATCGTGACCGGCGCGATCTCGTCGGCAAAGCGGCCTTCGGCGCGTGCGGCCTCGGCAAGGTTCTGCGAGCGCACGGCAAACCGGTCCTGCGCCTCGCGGCTGATCTGATATTTCTCGGCCAGGTTTTCGGCGGTGATGCCCATATGATACTGATTGAACACGTCGGTCAGCCCGTCATAGACCATGGTGTCGACCAGCTTCATGTCGCCCATCTTCTGGCCCGAACGCAGCATCTGCGCGTGCGGCGACATCGACATGTTCTCCTGCCCGCCCGCGATCACGATATCGGCATCGCCATTGGCAATCGACTGGAAGCCCAGCGCCACGGCGCGCAGGCCCGATCCGCAGACCTGGTTGACACCATAGGCGGGAACTTCCTTGGGAATCCCCGCATTGAGCGAGGCCTGGCGCGCCGGGTTCTGGCCCTGCGCTGCGGTCAGCACCTGGCCGAGGATGACTTCGGAGACCTCGTCCGCCGACAGGCCCGACTGCGCCAGCGCCGCCTCGATCGCGATGCGGCCAAGCTCGTGGGCGGGCGTCGATGCATAGGCGCCGAGAAAGCTGCCCACAGGGGTGCGCTTGGCAGCGGTGATGACGATGCTGGACATGATCCTGATCTCCATGATTTGGGAAGGGTTAGGCGTGCTCGCTAGATAGGCGCTTCGTGTGACAATATCCACCGCCGCAGCATCGGCCAGAGGTTTCTCGGAGCGCTGCCGCCGATGACCATGCCGACATGCCCCGATGAAAGCACTTCCCGCCCCGGAAGGTCTGGCGAACAGGCGAGCGGAACGATGGCGTCGCTGGCCGAGGCGAATTCCATCACCGGGCCGCGAACCCTGTCCGGCGCAATTGTCACGCCATCGACCGACCAATCGCTCCGGCCACTCAGATCGTCCCGGTAAAGTTGCTCGAACAATTGCGCGCCGAGCGCGAAGGGCAGGGGCTCGCCGCCATTGGCCCAGTCCTCAACGGCAACAAAGCGGCGCGCGCTGGCACTGGCTGCTGGCATCGCACCGAACTTCAGATATTTTTCCATCAGCTTGTCGGGCGAAAGCGTCCAGAAACCGTGCTGCATCACCTCCATAGGCACCAGGCCCAACACTTCGCAGGCGGGGCGGTGATGCTGCCACATTGCGGTCAGTTCCTCGCGCCGCTTGATGGGATAGCCGCTGAAATGCCAAGGCGTAGCGATCAGCGTCAGGCTGCGCACCTCGACATGGCATGCCACCGCCATCGCGATCATCCCGCCGAGGCAATAGCCGACCAGATGCACCGGGCGGCCGATTTCCTGCAGCATCGGCAGCAGCAGCCGGGTGGCGAGATGGTCGAGATCGTGATCGCGATGATCGGGCGTAGTGGTGCCCCAGTCGATCAGCGCGCAGGGCGTGCCCTGCTTGTCCAGCCATCCCATCAACGAACAATCCGCGTCCCTGTCGAGCACATGCGGCGCGTTGATGGGCGAAGGGACAAACACGATCTTCGGCTGTACCCCAGCGTCATGTCGTGCCGACCCTGCTGCACTGCGCAACACCGCCTTTCCGTGGTGCAGCAAGACTGTCCCAGGTTGACGCAGAAACGACCGATCGGCGTGGGCATAGCGATCAAGTGCCTGCAAAAGCTTGACCAGCCGCTGCGGATCATCGGCGAGCTGCTGGCGCGCCAAGGCAAGGAAAAGTGGTAAAGGGCGGGGTGCATGTTGCGGTGCACTATGCTGCGGTGCTACAGTGCGGCGGGATTGAACGGGAGATGCACGCATGGCCAAGTCTGGCACCTCGGATTCGGATGATGTCATCATCATCAAAAAATACGCCAATCGTCGTCTCTACAACACCCGGTCGTCGAGCTATATCACGCTGGACTACCTTGCCAAGCTGACCCGCGAAGGCAAGGATTTCCAGGTCGTCGATGCCAAGACCGGCGACGACATCACCCACAACATCCTGACGCAAATCATCATGGAAGAGGAATCGAGCGGCCAGCAGATGCTGCCCGTCGGCTTCCTGCGCGAGCTGATCTCGATGTACGGCAATTCGATGCAGTCGATGATCCCGCAATATCTCGAAGCCTCGATGGAAGCCTTTCGCAAGAACCAGGAAAAGTTCCAGAGCGCGATGGAAGGCAGCATCAAGAACAGTCCGTTCGCGCAGCTCGCGCGGCAGAACCTCGCGATGTTCGAAGCGGCATCCAGCGCCTTCACGCCGCGCAAGGACAAGTCGGCGAACCCGGCCCAGCCCGTCGCCGCGTCGTCCGATGACGAAATCGCCGCGCTCAAGGCCCAGCTTTCGGCCATGCAGCGCAAGATCGACGATCTTGTCGACAAGAAATAACCGATAGGCCGCCTGGAACGGAAACAGGCAATTGCCTGTTGGCTCGGCAGAGCCTAGGCACGCGGGCCTATCTTGATTGCAGGACTGAAATTCACGTGAGCCAGAAGAACGCACTGCCCGTCACCCGGCAGGAAGATTTTGCCGCCTGGTATCAGGCCGTCATCCAGGAAGCCGATCTTGCCGAGGAATCGGGCGTGCGCGGCTGCATGATCATGCGCCCCTGGGGCTTTGGCATCTGGGAACGCATCCAGATGCTGCTCGACCGCAAGATCAAGGAATCGGGCCACGAGAATTGCTATTTCCCGCTGTTCATCCCCTTGAGCTATTTCGCCAAGGAGGCCGAGCATGTTGAAGGCTTTGCCAAGGAAATGGCTGTCGTCACGCATCACCGGCTGAAGATGGAGGATGGCGCGCTGGTCGTCGATCCCGAGGCGAAGCTCGAAGAGCCGCTGGTCGTGCGCCCCACCTCGGAAACGGTGATCGGCACCGCCTTCTCGCGCTGGCTGCAAAGCTGGCGCGACTTGCCGATCATGGTCAACCAATGGGCCAATGTCGTGCGCTGGGAAATGCGCACCCGCATGTTCCTGCGCACCTCGGAATTCCTCTGGCAGGAGGGCCATACCGCGCATGAGAACGAAACGGACGCGATGGCCGAGACGCTGACCATCCTGCAGATGTACCGTGATTTCGCGCAAGGTCCGCTCGCCATGCCGGTGATCGCGGGTG
>CAXRCQ010000210.1:0-4301 GCA_964228845.1 Blastomonas sp. | reverse complement strand
GTCGGTGGTGAGCTTGCCCTGTAAGAGCGCCGCGATGCAGGCGTCGAGGTGCGCCCAGCCGACCTGCAGCTTGGTGCGCAGTTCGGCCAGTACGAAGCGCGTGTTCTGGAATTCCAGCAGCGTGTGACCGAAAGCCTGGCGCTGCTTCACGTAGTCGACAGTCAGATCGTAGGCGCGCTGCGCGGCGGAGTGGGCCGTGACGGCGATGGACATGCGCTCCTGCGGCAGCTCCTGCATCATCAGCACGAAACCCTGGTTCTCCGCGCCGAGCAGGTACTCGGCGGGCACGCGCAGGTCGTCGAAGAAGATCTCGGCCACGTCCGAGGAATGCTGCCCGACCTTGTCGAGCTTGCGCCCGACCTGGTAGCCCGGCCTGGCGGTCTCGCAGAAGAAGAGCGAGATGCCCTTGGCGCCGGGCTCGGCGCCGGTGCGCGCGGCGATGACCGCGATGTCGGCCGTGACGCCGTTGGTGATGAAAGTCTTGGCACCATTGATGCGCCAGCCATCGCCCTCGCGTACCGCCGTCGTGCGGATCGCCTGCAGGTCGGTGCCCGCATTGGGCTCGGTGAGCGCAAGGCCGCCGCGAATCTCGCCGCTGGCGAACCTGGGCAGCCATTTGGCCTTTTGCGCGGGCGTGCCGAAGCGTTCGACCGCGCAGGCCATGATCAGGTGCGAATTGAAGATGCCGGTGATCGCCATCCAGTAGGACGAGATGCGCGCGACAATCTTGGCATAGGTGGTCGCAGGGAGGCCCAGACCGCCATATTCCTGACCGATGGTCGCGCCGAACAGGCCCATCTCGATCATCTGATCGACCAGCTCGGCGGGCCAGATGTCCTTGTGGTCGTGGTGCATCACCACGGGCTTGACCTCGCGCTCGATCCAGCGGTCGATGGTGTCGAGAAAGGCGGCTTCCTCGTCCGCAGCGATCGTGCGGGGTTCTTCCTTTGGCAGGCTTGCCATCCTGATTACTCCGATATTTCAGCTCGCTGCCCACCATAGGGCGACGAGGATCAAATCCTGTTGCCGCGCCGCGCGGATCAATCGTCGGTCGGGCCGAAGCCGCGCTTCCAGATCAGCATGGTGCGGTTGAACGTGCACACGACCTGCCCATGCTGATTCTTGCCGATGGTCCGGACCGTGACAATGCCCTGTTCGGGCCGCGAGGAGGACTCGCGCTTGTCGATGACCTCGCTCTCGGCATAGAGCGTGTCGCCGGGGAACAGGGGGTTGGTCAGGCGGATATTGTCCCAGCCCAGATTGGCGACGGCCTTCTGGCTGACGTCCGAGACGCTCATCCCCACCATCAGCGCGACGGTGAGCGGCGAGCAGACCAGAGGCTTTCCGAATTCGGTCTTCTTGGCATATTCGTAATCGAAATGCGCCGGATGGGTGTTCATCGTCAGCAGCGTGAACCAGACGTTGTCGGCATCGGTGATCGTGCGGCCGGGGCGGTGCTCATAGATATGGCCGACCACGAAGTCCTCGAACGCGCGTCCGAAGGTTTCGCGGTATCGGCCCGGTTCGACTTCCTTGGCTCCCTCACGCATCGATATTGGTCCTTTCGTTTCGCTTGGTCTCGCGCGCCAGCATGGCGCGCATCCGCGCCACGATCGGCGCTTCGAGCATCTTTCCGTTGTGGCGGATCGCCATGCCGCCTGCAGCTTCATAGGCCGCGATCGCCTCGTGCGCGTCAGCAAGGGCGGCGGCATCCGCACCGAAACCGGCGTTGATCGCATCGACCTGGGCCGGGTGGATCGCCGCCTTGGCGGCAAAGCCGAGCGCGCGCACCTTATGGCATGCGTCGGCAAGGCCCTGAGCATCATCGAGCCGGATGAAAGGCACGTCGATCGCGGGAACGCCCGCATCGGCGCACGCCATGACGAACTGCCCGCGCGCCACCAGCAGCGGATCGAACGCCAGATCGACACCAAGCTGCGCGGAAAAATCGCCACCGCCGAACATCATCGCGACGACATGGGGCTGCGCGGCGATGCGGTGCGCCTCGCGCAGGCCCTTTACCGTCTCGATCAGGGGAACGAGACCGATATCAGGATTGTCGAGGATGCGGGCGACCTGCACGATCTCGCTGGCATGCTCGACCATCGGCACGAAAAGCAGTGGCGGCGGAGTGGTGCATCCGGTCAGCGCGATCAGGTCCTTCAGGCCCGCGCGCGTCATCACGCCGTTGATTCGCAGGGCAATCCGCGACCGGTCCCATTGGGCCAGCCCCGTCATCACGCTGGCGCGCGCGCTGTCCTTGTCTGCTGCCGCGACCGCATCTTCCAGGTCGATGCAGACAAGGTCCGCCGCGCTGTCCAGCGCCTTGACGATACGGTCGCTGCGTGAGCCCGGCACGAACAGGATGCTGCTGGCAGCGAACATGATTTTCCCCAAAGCCCCTTTGCCGACGAACGATTATGCTTCACAATTTGTCCGGACAAATCTAAAGTCAAGCACAAATCAGGATAATCACGAAGGGAAGAGGTTTATGCGTATCGGTACCCTGGCTCTCACGGCCCTGCTCGCAGCCACCACTCTCGCCGCACCGGCCCTGGCGCGCCAGCTCGATCCATCCAAGCCCGAGGATGCGCTCGAGATCATGAAGCGCACGCAATGCGGCGTGAAGGACAATGTGCCTGCGGTCTATCGCTGGCAGGGCAAGATCTACAGCCGCCGCCAGGGGGAGCCCGACCGGCACCTGTTCAACATGGAAGGCATGAACATCCGCCAGTGCGTGACAGTGACCGATGCGCAGCGCGGCACCGGCTATCGCATGGTCAGCCGCGAGATCACCCTGTACCTCGATCCGAAGACCAACGAGGTGCTGCGCAGCTGGCAGAACCCCTATACCGGCAAGACCGTCGAGGTGATGCACATCGCCAACGATCCGGTCAATTCGCGCCCCAGCTTCCCGATCGGTGCCGACGGCAAGCCCTATGCGATCACGCTCACCCGCATGGGCGACACGATGCTGATGCCGCTTGAGGCCCCGCTCTATTATGTCAATCCGCTGGCGGGCGACTATCAGGATTATGTCGGCAACAAATACCATGCGATGGAGATTTTCGACTTCTCCATGCCGGTCAGGGCGCTCGATACTGCGACGCCCTCGGTCAATCCGACCGTTGCTTGGGTGCGCATCTCGGACTGGATGCCCTGGATGATGATGGAAGGGCGCCAGGGCCAGATGGTGTTCAACGCGATGGGCGTGAAGCTGAACAGCTTCGACGAGCTGCCCGAAGTCATGAAGCGCGAGATCGCGACCAACTATCCCGGCTATACTGCGCCGCCGCCGGTCGATGACACCCGCCCGAACGAGACCACCTGGACGGTGTTCAAGAAGAAGATCGAGGCCCAGCGCGCGAAGGAGGGGGCAAGGCCAGCCAAGGGCGAGTGAACGAACCGCGATAGCGCCGATCCGTTCGCGGGTCGGCGCTGCGTTCAGTCCCGGCTGCGCGCCTTGAGCGCCTCGGCAATCTTCTTGACGTCCTGCGACCTGCCCCTGGGCACGATCATCACATGGCTACCATTGGCGATAACGATGAGATCCTCGATGCCCGATGCGGTCACGGTGATGCCATCGGCCTGCACGTGGCAGCCGCGCGTATCGATCAGCACCGCATCGCCCGCCACCGTGTTGCCCTGAGCGTCGGGCGAGGCGATGTCCGCGAGCGCGTCCCAGCTGCCGACATCGGACCATCCGCAGGAGACGGCGACGATCGCTACCCGCTCCGCGCGTTCCATCACCGCATAGTCGATCGAATCGGACGGGCAGGCGGCAAAGCGCGCGCCATCGGGTCGGATCAGTCGCGCGGCGAGATCCTGGCCATCGAGCGAGGCCCGGGCACTGGCCTCCATTTCGGGGACATGGCGCGCCAACTCCTCGAGATAGCGGTCGGCGCGCATCAGGAAGATGCCCGCGTTCCAGGCATGGCTGCCTTCGGCCAGCATCGCTTCGGCCCTGTCGCGCGGGGGCTTCTCGATGAAGCGCTCCACCTTGCGTACGCCGGGGGCATCGCCGAGCCCGTCCCCCATGCGGATATAGCCGAAGCCGGTTTCCGGACCCGTCGGCTCGATGCCGAAGGTGACCAGCCAGCCAGCGCGCGCAGCGGGCAGCGCGGTATCGACCGCACCGAGAAACGCAGCCAGATCGGCGATGACATGATCGCTCGGCATGACCAGCATGACCGAATCGCCAGCGCCTGCTGCCAGCGCGGCAAGGGCTATGGCCGGAGCGGTATTGCGTGCGCTGGGTTCCAGGATGACGCGCGCGCCAGCATGATCGGCTCCCGCCAGTT